>DASXJO010000830.1:0-3100 GCA_036497385.1 Candidatus Angelobacter sp.
CTGGGCCAGGATTTTTTTCCTGAAGTCGATGCCGGCATCTTCCGCATGCACGTGCGTGGACGCGCCGGCCTCAGGATTGAAGAAACCGCCCGCCTGTGCGACCAAGTGGAAAACTATGTTCGCAGCCGCATTCCCCGGCAAGAACTGGTCACGGTGCTGGATAATATCGGCCTGCCCTACAGCTCCATCAACAACACGTACTCCACCGCCGGAAGCATTGGCACATCAGACGCCGAGATTCTGTTTTCGCTGAACCAGGAGCACCATCATCCCACGGCCGGTTATGTTAAGCAGCTCCGAGAAGAACTGCCGCGGCAGTTCCCCGGCGTGGAGTTCTTTTTCCAACCCGCCGATATCGTTAGCCAGATCCTGAATTTCGGGCTGCCATCGCCTATTGATATTCAAATTGTGGGCAAGAACCAGACCGAGAATTATCAGCTGGCTCAGGATCTGGCCAACCAGCTTCGCCACGTCCCCGGCACGGCTGACGTGCACGTGCAGCAGCTCATGAACTCGCCAGCTTTGCGCCTGAATGTGGACCGCACGCGCGCCCAGCAGGTCGGCATGCAGCAGCGTGACGTGGCACAGAACCTGCTGGTCTCATTGAGCGGCAGCTTTCAAACTGCGCCCACGTTCTGGCTAAACCGCGAAAACGGCGTCACGTACAACGTCGCCGTACAAACGCCGGAATACCGCGTCGACTCCCTTCAGGCGCTGATGAATACCCCAATTACGGCCGTCGGAGCACCGGCTCCGCAGGTGCTTGGGAATCTGGCCACGGTATCACCAGGAGTCACTCCAGCCGTGATTTCCCATTACAACATCCAACCAGTCATGGACGTTTACGCCAGCGTTCAGGGACGCGATCTGGGCGGGGTAGCGCGGGATACAGGAAAGATCGTCGCCGCTTTTGAAAAGAAATTGCCCAAGGGCTCGCGCATTGAAGTCCGGGGGCAGGTAGCCACCATGACCAGTTCCTTCGCCGGTCTAGGCATCGGGTTGGTAATGTCTATCGTGCTGATCTACCTGCTGATCGTGGTCAATTTTCAGTCATGGCTCGATCCGTTCATTATCATCACGGCGCTTCCGGGAGCTTTGGCTGGGATCGTGTGGATGCTGTTGCTGACACACACCACCCTCAACGTGCCGTCCCTTACCGGCTCTGTAATGTGCATGGGCGTGGCGACGGCCAACAGTATTCTGGTGATCTCATTTGCGCGCGAGCGCATGGCCGAAGGGCTCACGGCCTGGGATGCAGCAATGGAAGCCGGTTACACGCGTATGCGTCCCGTAATTATGACAGCGCTGGCCATGATTATTGGCATGGTGCCAATGGCATTGGGAATGGGCGAAGGCGGCGAGCAGAACGCGCCGCTGGGACGCGCGGTAATCGGTGGCCTGATTTTTGCCACCGTAGCAACCCTGCTCTTTGTGCCGGTGATTTTCAGCATGATCCACGGGCGCAGAGAAGCCAAAGCAGCCAGAAAAGCTAACCTTCCGCAGGAAGCTTATTCCAGGACATAAAACAGGACTTATGACACAGCTGACGGAACAAAGAAATTCGGAACCGGCGACTCACAGCGCTGCGCCGCCGCGGCACCAGACGCCTCCGGCCAAAAAAAGCGGACTGGTCGCCATGATTGTGCTGACAATCCTGATTGTGGCAGGCGCTTTCGCGCTGGTGCGCCGCTTCACTGAGCGCGGAGCGCTGGCCAAAGAAACGGAGCGGCTGGCCATACCCACAGTGGGCGTGATCAAACCGGGCGCCGAGCCTGTCGCGGACCAGCTTGTATTGCCCGCGCAACTGCAGGCCTATGTTGAATCGGCAATTTACGCCCGCACCAATGGATACCTGCTGCGCTGGAATAAAGATATTGGCAGCCATGTAAAAAAAGGCGAGTTGCTGGCGGAAATCGATACCCCTGAAGTTGATCAGGAGCTCTCTCAAGCCAAAGCCGCCCAGCAGCAGACTGTGGCGCAATTGCAGCTGGCCAAATCCACGGCGGAACGCTGGGTCAATCTGCGCAAGACTGATTCTGTCTCGCAACAGGAAGCCGACCAGCAATCCAGTGCCTATACGCAGGCCGTCGCGAATAACGCCGCGGCAGAAGCCAACGTGCGCCGCTTGCAGCAACTTGAATCGTTTAAGCACATTTATGCGCCTATTTCCGGAGTAATCACCCGCCGGAATACAGATGTGGGAGCTCTAATCACCGCAGGCAGCGCCGGCACCGGCAAGGAACTTTTCGATGTCGCCCAGGTTGATCCCCTGCGCGTCTTCGTCAATGTGCCGCAGACAAACTCCGGATCCATCCGCTCTGGTTTGCCTGCTTACATTGAGTTAAGCGAGCATCCAGGACAGAAATTTACCGGCAAAGTAGTTCGCACCGCGGATGCTATTGATCCCGCGACACGCACCCTGCTCACCGAAATCGATGTTCCGAACCCCAACGGAAGTCTGCTGCCCGGTTCTTATGCTGAAGTCCATTTTGCTGTTCCCGTCCAGATCACTCGCTTATCGATTCCTGTAAACGCGTTACTCTTCCGCCCGGAAGGCCCTCGCGTAGCCGTGGTAGGCCCGGACCGAAAGGTCCATTTGAAGGCGATCAACATTGGCCGCGATTATGGGACAAAAGTGGAAATCCTTGGCGGTCTCGATCCCAATGACCAGATCGTGGTCAACCCGGCGGATTCCCTTGAAGATGGACAGGAAGTGAACGTCAAAGCCGGCGCCGGAGGCGGATCGCAATCGTGAGAGCTGGTTTGGTTCGTTCCGATTTAAATTTTCTTATCATCTGCGCAGCCTCCTTATTCATTCTTGCAGGATGCGCCGTTGGTCCCAATTATCATCGGCCCGACGTAGCCACCGCTCCTGCATGGAAAGAGCAGCCGCCATGGCGCGCCGCGGATCCCAAAGATTCCATTCCCAAGGGCAATTGGTGGGCTACATTCGCGGACGGCGAACTGGACCAGTATGAAGCGCAGGCGCTCAAGTCCAACCAGACCATTGAGGTGGCGCGCTATCAATTGGAGCAGGCGCGGGCCTCGGCGCGAATCACCCGGTCAGGATTGTTTCCGCAACTCGCTGCGGGCATCTCCG
>DASXJO010000831.1:0-3790 GCA_036497385.1 Candidatus Angelobacter sp.
GATCAGCTAGCGTCTTATTCACGATCACGCGCTGTGGGCCGGTGGCGTTGTCGGCATCAGTAAACCAGCTTCCCTGCAGCAGTTCCGCGCCCAGCGTTTGGAAATATGTTCGATTGACTGACCGGCTGTTGGCTTCGCGTCCTTGCGGCGTACTGGAAGGCACGCCAACAACGCGAAGATTGCTGGTATTGCCGCCGTTCGATACCGGCAACACGCTGCTGGTGCCCACGGATTTCACTCCCGGCAGCGCGCGGATTTTATCCAGCAGAGTTTGCATGGCCTGCAACTGTTCAGGATCTTTGGGAAAGCGCGATTGTGACAATCCAACGCCCATGCCGAGCAGGTTGTGTTGATTGAAACCGGGATTAACGTTGAGCAATCGATAGAGGCTCTTTACCAGCAGTCCCGAGCCGGCAAGTAGCACCATGGCCAACGCAACTTCACCCACGACGAGCGCCGAAGCAAAGCGTCGCCAGGAACTGGAATGGGAACCGCGAGAGCCCTCTTTTAATGCGCCTTGCACATCTGTATTCGCCGCCTGGAATGCAGGAGCAAGCGCAAACACAATGCCGGTAATAATGGCCAGCGCACCGGCAAAAAGCAGCACACGCGCGTCAATGCTCATGTGCTTGAGATATGGCATGTTGTTCAGCAAGGCTGCCGGAATCATGGCGACAAAGCCTTTGATGGTCCAGTACGCAACGGCCATACCCGCAGCCGCGCCAGTAAAGGAGAGGATGAGACCTTCCGTCAGCATCAAGCCGATCAGCCGCGCTCTGCTTGCGCCCAGCGCGGTGCGGATGGCCATTTCATTGCGGCGGGCCATGGCGCGCGCCAGCAGCAGGTTGGCCACGTTGGCGCATGCAATCAGCAATAGAAGCACCACGGCGCCCAGCAATACCAGCAGGATTGGGCGGATCTGCCCGACGATGACTTCATTCAGCGACACCAGCGACGTCCTGAGTTTGTCGTTCGTCTGTGGATATTGCTTTTCTAGTCCTTCAGCAATCAGGTTCATGGCCGCGGCTGCACTCTCACGGGTGATACCTGGTTTCAGGCGTCCGACCGCATTCAGCCAATGCAGGTTTCGGCGCTGCAACAACGGGCCGCTGGCATGAAGAGTGAGCCATACATCAGGATCGCCGACAGGAGCAAAATGAAAATCCGCGGGCAGCACGCCAATAATGGTAGTCGGCTCATTGTCGATATTGAGAGTCTGCCCGATGACATCTTTACCGCCAAAATGTTGCTGCCACCAGCCGTAACTGAGTATCGCCATGTGCGGCGCGGAGAGCTGATCTTCACCGGGGCGGAAGTCGCGCCCCGTCAGCGGACGAACTCCAATCGTCTGGAAAAAATTGTCTGTGGCCACAGCGGAGGGCAACAGTTCCGGAGCGCCTGCAGCCTTCAGCAAGACCTGGTTTTGCGAGTAACCGGCCAGCCCGTCAAAGACCTGCTGCTGCGCGCGCCAGTCGAGAAAGTCAGGATAGGAAGTCTCAAATTGCGTGAACACCTCCGCCGTCCGCGTGTCATAGACCTCCATGAGCCGCGACGCGTCACGATACGGCAGCGGACGCAGCAATGCCGCATCGACGAAAGTGAAAATTGCGACGTTAGCGGCGATGCCCAAAATCAACGTGATAAGCGCAATGGAAGTGAATCGCGGCGACTTACGCAACGCACGAAACTCATAACGCAGGTCCTGCAGAATGGTTTCTATCATGATGAAAATCCTTTGACAGCAGAAACTAGCAACTACGGACACTATGCCACTGAAGAATACTGGCAGTCCTGGGAAAGGTTCCCGGCTTGAGAATTTAGACGCGGGAACAACGGATACGTTTTGTTGGAACGTTGGGATAAACGAGCTGGAATTCGCGATGAGCTGCATCTTTTCTGCGTCCGCTGATCAATCTGGTGGAAACGGCGAAAGAGAACTGGTCATTCGGCAACGGCGAAGCGCAGTACGCGACGTGATGAGTGTTCTTCGCGCGTCACCATTTCAGTGGGTGAAGATTACTTGGCTATTTTACCGTTGCGGATCAGCTCCGCGAGCTTTGCAAAATCATCTGCGAACACGCGGTCATGCTCGATCTTCGGGCTCACGCTTCGGATGGCAGCATGCGCCTTCTGCAAGGGCGGGCTGCTTTTGAGCGGCGCCAGAAAATCCAATGCCTGTGCCGCCGCGCAAGCTTCAATCGCCAGCACATTGGTGGTATTCGCGATCACGCGTTTGAGCTTGATGGCCGCCGACATGCCCATGGAAACATAATCTTCTTTATTGCCTGAGGTGGTAATCGAATCCACCGACGCTGGATGCGCCAGCCCTTTATTTTCGCTGGCCAGCGCCGCGGCTGTCACCTGTGGCATCATAAAACCGGAATTGAGGCCCGCATCAGGCGCAAGAAATGCTGGCAAGCCTTCATTCAACGCCGGATTCACCAGGCGCTCAATGCGTCGCTCAGAAATTCCCGCCAACGCGCTCAGCACAATCGCCATGTAATCCAGCGCAAACGCCAGCGGCTCACCATGGAAGTTTCCTCCGGAGATGATGTCGCCTTCGCCCTGACCTTTAACAAATACCAGCGGATTGTCCACTGCCGAGTTCATCTCAATTTCAAACGTCCGCCGGCAAAATGCCAGCGTATCGCGCACCGCGCCGTGGACTTGCGGAATGCAACGCAGCGAGTACGCGTCTTGTACCCGTCCGCAGTCTTTATGCGACTCGCGAATCTCGCTTCCGGCAAGCAACCGGCGCAGATTGGCCGCAACCTGCGTCTGGCCCGCATGCGGACGCGCGTTATGTATCCGCGCATCAAATGCGACGTCAGTCCCATGCAGCGCATCCAGTGACATTGCGCCCAGCACGTCCGCGGTCTCAACCAGATTCTCTGCCGCCAGCAATGAAAGCGTTCCCACCGCCAGCATCGCCTGCGTTCCATTGATGAGTGAGATCGCTTCCTTTGCTTCTGGAACCAGCGGTTTGATTCCGGCGCGCTGCAAGGATTCAGCGCTGCGGGTCCGCGCACTGTCGTTCCAAACGTGCCCTTCTCCAATCATCGCCAACGCCAGATGAGCCAGCGGAGCAAGGTCGCCGCTTGCGCCAACGCTTCCCTGCGAAGGCACCACCGGATGCACATTTTTATTCAGCATGGCGCAAATCAGGTCGATCACTTCAGGGCGCACGCCGGAAAATCCTTTGGCCAGCGAGTTGGCCCGTAACAGCATCATCGCGCGCGTCTCTTCCTGGCTGAGCGGCTCACCCACACCTACACAGTGTGAGCGGATCAGGTTCACCTGGAGCTGCCGATTCTGCGCCGGCTCAATGTGCACATCACTCAGCTTGCCCACGCCCGTGTTGATGGCATAGGCAACGCGGTTCTCACGTACCAGTTTTTCCACCACTTCTCGCGCCGCGATAACTTTGCCGCGAGCGCCATCCGCCAGTTCCACCGGCCGCTGTTGATAGACCACCTGACGCAAGTCGTCGAGTGAAAGATCGTTTCCGTTAATTTGAAGAGCGCTCATGAACTTCGCTTGGTCCCATTGAAGGCCTGCATATATTTTTCCGGCAGCGCCGTGCGTTCCAGCTTTCTATTAACGATGATGTGCATGGTTTCACCCGTGGCCAGCAGCATGCGGTCGGCCTCACGAAAGATTTCATAGCTGAAGTGCAGCAGCGACGAACGCACGTTCTTGATCTGCGTGCGCACCACGATCTCATCATCATACTGCGCCGGCGCTTTGTACCGGACGCGCAGATCGACCACCGGAATGTGGCAGTCATCCT
>DASXJO010000832.1:0-1765 GCA_036497385.1 Candidatus Angelobacter sp.
GCCGCGGAGGGAGTGCTTTGGGCCATCAGGAAAGCCGAAATATCGCCCGCATCCTGATCATTGAGCAGGAAGTTGGGCATAGTGGCCGACGCCGCGTATGCCTGAGGGTTCTTGATCCAGGCATAGATCCATTCGCGGCTGGTTTTTTCCGCGATGTGCGTGAGCGGCGGTGGATTGTCGCCGGGCGTGAGCTGATTGCCATCCGGCTGTGCGACGTTGTGGCAGTGCACGCAGCCCATGCTTGAAAGCAGGCTGCGGCCTTCACTCAGCTTGGGCGCGCCTTCAAGCGGGCCAAGATGACACTGGCCGCATCCTGACTCCAGATACTTGGCCGGGAGCAACGGCTGCTCCCACGCTTCAGTGGTGTAGTGCGCTTCTTCCACTGATGTTGCCGGACCTTGTCCACGATGGCATGTGACGCAACCAAACTGATCAATCTCATGCGGGATCGGCGGATGTTTTCTGAATGGCTGCGCAGTAGCGCCGACGAGCGCACCATTCATGTTGACGTGGCAACTTTCGCAGCGGTCGACAACACCCAGGTTGGCAATCCACGTCTGGCGAATTCCACCATGGAAACTGCGGACCAGAGTGCCGCTCTGCCGTTCCGCAGCAATCTTTAAATAAGACTTTTGATAATGGCGCCAATCGCTGAAATAATTCTTGGCCGGCGCAATGGCCAATGAGACCAACAGCACCAGGCTCACAACGCCGAAGTAGGCCAATTCTCGCAGCGTGGGTCGGCTGCGCAGAGGAGCGGGTTTGTTGTTATCGTCCACTTAGGCTCTCCATCCTTGCATTAGCTTTTCCACGGCAACACCCATGACCATCCCGGACCGCGGAAGAACGTGCCCACGACGGTGAGAATTGTCAGCTCAATCAAAAACCATGACATGATCCAGAAAGACAGCGGCTTTGAAGCAAGCCAGCGATGAAATAACCTGGGTGACTCCGAAGAAAAGCGTGCCGACCACAACATCAGGCCGCCGATGAGGATTGTCGGCACCAGGGCAACGATCACGTCGAAGGCCAGCAGGAATATGCAGAACAAGACAAGCGCGACGCCAACGATCATCAATCGCCGCTTGCGGTCTTTGGCCCACAGGCTTTCACCTTCAATATTGATATTGAAATAAGGAATCACGATAAGCGCGCCAACCACCAACCCTGGAACCAGGACTCCCGCGACCA
Source organism: Candidatus Angelobacter sp. (assembly GCA_036497385.1). Classification (GTDB taxonomy): domain Bacteria; phylum Acidobacteriota; class Terriglobia; order Terriglobales; family Acidobacteriaceae; genus Angelobacter. The sequence continues at coordinate 1,192 of DASXJO010000832.1, forward strand.
TAGGAGGAAAGTAATGAAGGAGTTCCTGCAGTCCCAGAAAGTACCAGGGCGCCTTGGCTGGGTTCGGCGTGTGCATGGGATCAGCGATGCCTTCCAGCGGCGCGTTCGCGAGCAGAGAAATCCATACCAGCAGCACGAACGCAACTTCCAGGGCAATAATGAAGCGCGACAGTGCCGTTGGGTAAGTCATGACGCGGCCATCGTCCTGCGTCTTTACGTACGGAGAAGTGCGGCGCAGAATGAAAGCGATACGCCGCGGGTTCTTGCGCACGTCAGATTGCAACTCCGCTTGCATCTTGGTTCCTGTTGTCATAATTCTTTCTTCTCCGGGACGTAGAGCCCGCCATCTTTGCGAATGCGCCAGAAGTGGACGCCCACCAGCAGGATCGCCGCCAGCGGCAGGATCACGCAGTGCAGCACGTAAAAGCGCAGCAGCGCGTTGGCATTCACTTCATTCCCGCCCAGCATCAGAAAGCGAATCTGTTTTCCCATGAGCGGAACGGCCTTAGCGATGTTGGAGCCGACTGTTACAGCCCAGAACGCCAACTGGTCCCAAGGCAAGAGATAGCCGGTG
>DASXJO010000833.1:0-3596 GCA_036497385.1 Candidatus Angelobacter sp.
CATTCCCACTGAAGCAGAAACAGGCTAAAGCGTGACGGGGGATGCGCGCCCCCAAGACCGGGCCGCAAGCCGGGCGGCGCAAAAAAGAGCGAGATGAAACCAGCTTCCAACAGCATGCCGTCCGACTGGAAGCTCGAGAAATCCTGCGCGGCGGCAACGAACGACAGAAAACAAACCAGGCAGATCGCCAATGTGATGCGCGGCCAGAGATTTAAGACGACTCCAACAGAAGCTGCCAATCCGACCCAGGTAATCAACATCAAGGCGTGATTGCCAGCGCCGATCCAGAGCAGCGTTGGCGCAAACCAGAAGCGCTGCAACCCAGCATAATAATTTGCTACGTCTTGCAGGTAGCTTGCGGCAGGCAGGATGCCGTTAGGCCCGATCATGCCTTTAATCTGGAAAATCAGCGAGTAAAATGCAGAGAAATAGATGACGCCAAGACACCGGAGAAAAATCCAGCGCGGCAGCAGATGCGTGCGCGGACTTTCAGCCGGAGCTTCCGGCCCCAGCAGCCAGTCGGCAGCTTGTGTGATGTCGGGCATCTTTCTTCCGGCGAATTATAGCGTTAGGATGCGGGCAAATGCGTGCAGGCAGGCCGTGGGGCCTCTTATCCACCTGACGGGAAGGAAGAAAATGGTTGTCGGGAAGTTTGGTTTAATGGCGCTGCTTTATTAGGACTCAAGCACAAGGTCCTTCGGTCCTACTCACAAGCTGAAGAAAACGCTTGCTCGTTTCGGACCTCAGGATGACGAAATTTAGTAGCAAGTGAAATCGATTTTCAAGCTGCCCCACTACCCCAAAAGAACTATTTTTTTCCGGCAATTTCTTCGTAGAGATCGGGAAGAAGTTGAGCGTCTTCCACGGAAGCATCAAAGCGGGCGCGCTCATAGTGCTCCGTGAAAAGTTCAACATCGTGGCGCATGCGCGCATCGGGGATGGAAGAGGCAAATTCCTCTGCCGTTTGTGACTGCTCTTTACGGACGCCCCGCCGGGCCATCATCTTGAGCATGCGCTGATACCAGAAGCTGGCGGAAGTGCGCGGAGCCTTTTGCGGATGCCGCAAGGCGCGCGTGCGCTGGATGGTGCGCCACGTCATGGGCGCGAACGGCATGGCCAGAAGCAAGCCGAGCAACACACAACAGAGCGCCATCTGGCGAGGCGAGAGAGCTTCCAGCTTGCGCTGCCAGCGGCTGATGAGTTCCACAACGCGGAAATACTGGCGCTCCGCCCAGGTCCGGAAATTTGATTGAGCATTGCCAGTGGCTGTGCTCAGGTCTGAGCGCAACTTCATCTGATGGGTGAAATCATAGTTCACGATCCACTCGCGCCAAATCTGCCGCGCCGCATCAAGGTACAAACCAACGCGGGACCAGCCTGTTTGCGGCTCGTCGGCGCTGCCCGCCGGAGTGGGATCGAATGAAACCCAGCCGTACTCAGGGAAATAAACTTCGACCCAGGAGTGTGCGTCTTTCTCACGAATGATGTAACTGCTGGTGAGGTCGTTGTATTCGCCGCCGCGAAAGCCATTGACAATACGGGATGGTATGCCCAGGGTGCGAAGCATCATGACCATGGAAGTAGCAAAGTATTCGCAGTGGCCTTTCTTGCGCTCAAAAAGAAAGCGGGCAAGCGGATCAGGCTCGCGGAGTCCCGGCAATTGCAGCGTATAGCCATAATTGCTTTGCAGGTAGCGCTCAATATCCCTGGCTCGTGTGTAGTTCGAGGTAGAGGACGCGGTTACCTGCCGGGCCAGCTGCGCTATGCGCGGATCAAGAGTTGGAACCTGTAAATACAAATTGGCTATATGCGCGGGATAGTCCGTGGAGTTGGAGTCGATGACGAAAGGCTCAGGATTGCGCGTATCGGCTTCCGCGGTGTAGATGCCCACGGTCTGCCCACCTTCGTCGGCTGTCCCGGAACCGTTATCCGCTGCGTGAACATTGAATATCGATCCGTCTGACTTAATTTCCAGAATTCGATAGTCGCCATTAATCTTGAGCGGAACTGGAGCCAGAAAGAAAAGATTCAGGCCCACCGGTTCCATTACCACGCGATAGGTAAGCGTTTGTAGATGAGGCGCGTAGCGCCGGCTTTCAGAATAAAGAGAGAAGTTACTGATCCGCGTGAGGTCCAGCGGAGTGTTGTTCAGGCCGTGCTGCGTAGGAACTTCCAGCGGATTCCACCAGTGCCGACCATCGAAGTTTGCCAGGGTAATGCCGCGCCAATGCGGGTTGCTGGAGAGCTTTCCGAACTGCACTTCAATGTGCATCACAACGTTGCTGGATTGCTGAATCTGGCCAATGCCCCCGAGGTTTACTTCCGGACTGAAGCCCGCGACCAGGGAGCTTTGTACGCCAAGATTGCGCAGATATCCGCTGCTACTTACGCGCGGCAGGATGAAGAAAAGCAGTGCTGCGCCAGCCAGCGTCAGCAATCCTAAAATGCCGGAGATCCCCGCCAGCGAGCCGTAAAACTTCGCGTCATGATGGGGCGGAACGCCGGCCGCCAGCGTTTCCTGCTCGGAGCGGCGCATCTCCATGCTGACAAAAGTGGCGATTGCCACCAGAATAAACACGGAAAAAGTCAGGAGGAACAGCGTATCCACGGTTAGAACGGCGGCCGCCAGCAGCATAAGAAATGAGAGCACGGCCAGGTACATGAGATCGCGGTCGCGCCGCACGGAAAAGATCTTGATGACCATGCTGAACAGCACCATGTGCACCGTGGCGCTGATAAAACTCTCAGAAAAATAAAAATAGTCCGCCGCGTAAAAGGCGAAATAGATCAAGGTGAGGAACGTTGTCCAGCGCTCAGAGATCACCAGGGTCTTGCGCATCAACAGGAGATAGCCCCGCAAAAGCAGCGCGGGCAGCACCAGCGCAAGGGAAGGCGCGTCAAGCTTGTTGGTGCCCATGAGCGCGGCAAAGCCGACAACTACAAGGATGTAAAGCGACCACTGAAAAAACCGATCAGCGCTGCCGGAACCGGGAACGGCTTTCATTGCTGTGAGGTTGAGACTGCGCGTGGACACTCTATTATTGTCGCTGAATTTGCGGGCAGAGCAAAGCGCAATCCACGCGCCGATGACCCAACGTAACCCTTTATATTGTCGCTTCGCTCCAAACCGCTTCGGCATCTCGCATGTGGCGGGATTTGTCAGCCTTGACGCGGCGGGCTGCCACCCCGCCAAGCGCAAAAGCGGCGCATGTCGGGGACCCCGGGGCTCGGCACGCAAGCCGGCCTCGCCCTCGATCATCTGTCGCTTCGCTCCAAACCGCTTAGGCATCTCGCATGTGGTGGGATTTGTCAGCCTCGACGCGGCGGGCTCCCACCCCGCCAAGTGCAAAAGCGGCGCATGTCGGGGACCCCGGGGCCCGGCGCGCAAGCCGGCCTCGCCCTGGATCATCAGCTGCTTCAAGAAACCCGGGCGGACACAAAGATGTTAGAATCGAAAATGCCGGGTCCCGCGCGACGCAATCCCGCCAATCCCGCCAGGTCCGGAAGGAAGCAACGGTAACGGGCTAGTGCGTGTGCAGCGGGGTACCCGGTATAACTTTTTCTATGAAAAAGCTGCTCTGGAGCCTTGCTGCAAT
>DASXJO010000834.1:0-1527 GCA_036497385.1 Candidatus Angelobacter sp.
ATTGTGCAATGCGGTGATCTCGATTCCTCCGGATTGCAGCTCCGCCATCACCGGCCCAACTTCATCCTCGGTCAGCACAAGATCTCCCATCGCCATGGCGTTCCCTTGCGATGTCGCCTTGAATGCCACCCACGATCCCAACGCCAAGCCAGCCTTGATCTGCACCCCATTCACCGTCACGTTCATATCTTTGCGCGGGAGCGCGTATTTGTGCGTACCATCGGGTTGGTCCTGCCCTGGGCGGCCCATGGCCGCGTCAACGTCTTTCCAGTCTGCGGTTGCAGGTGCCTTTGATACTTTGGGAGACTGAGCCAAGGAGAGAGATGAGAGAAAAACAACGATCAAGAGATGTTTGAACTGTGCAGACATAGCAACTCCCTTTCTTGTTACCTGCCATGCTTCGAGCTAATTGATTCTACCCAGCTTTATAGGATGGTTGCCAGTGCGCGTCGCGGCTTATTTAGCCACGCTGCTCAACATTACGATCCCCAGCGCAAAGATCAGAAGAGAAACCAACTTGCGGAAGTATGCTTCCGGGATGCGCGCTAGAATTCGGCCTCCGGCCAGAGTGCCGATCGTGACGCCGGCTACCATGATTGCGATCAAAGCTGCGAGGCGATGGATTGTTTCCGGGCTGGTAAAGAAATAGATAGGCATACGCGCGCCGTCTACGATCAGCGCAATCGCGGTCGCGGTGGCAACAAAGGTTTTGGCATCAAGATTGAAGCCAAGCATGGCCGCCGAACGGATGCCGCCCTGGTTGCCCACCAGTCCGCCCAGCAAACCAGAGAGAGCGCCGCCAAGCCACGCTATTTTCTTGCCGAAGCGCATCTTCTTAGATACCCCCGTGAGCCCCATGAATCCGGCAAAGACCAGCAGTCCGCCAAGAATGTAAGCCAGAATGGGACTGCTGAAGCGCGAGCCGAGCCATGCGCCAAGCAATCCTCCAGCGGCGCTGGCAACGCCAAAATGTTTGAGTAGTTGCCGATCAAGTTTGTGACGCAGGTTCCAGAAACGAATCGCAGTCGCAACCAGGTGTGGGATCGATACAGCAACCACTGCTGGTTTGGTCCCCACGCTCAGGGCCAGCAGCGGCGTGAGCACGCTTCCAATACCGAAGCCAGAAAGCGCAGCGATAGCGCCGCCCAGAATCGCTGCAACAAAAAGCAGCGCAGCCGTCATTTCGTGGGCGGAAGTGACGGTGTGAACTGGGAGATATCATAAATGCCAAATTGTTTTTCCAGTTCCGTGACCTTGTCCACGGCCATATCAAAGCCGTCGCCGCCAAAGGTCTTACGTTCAATACCCTCAAACTGCTCGCCCATGGCGTCATACTCATGCTTGCTTACGAGTTTGTGTAACGCCGGGAAAAGCACCGTATCTTCACGCGCCTCATGTGGCCGATACATGCGGTTGAACGCCGCCAATAACGTACGCAGCGTTTCATTGTCTCCGCTTTTTGCTGTGGCCACAATTCTTTCCGTCACGCGCCGTCCCATGGCATGCTGCGCGCGCAAGTTTGTGGTT
>DASXJO010000835.1:0-1613 GCA_036497385.1 Candidatus Angelobacter sp.
AAACGCGCCATGGGTTTCTACGACGACAGCGATTTGCCTTTCTACTATTTCATCGCATCGAATTTCGCCACTTCTGACCGCTGGTTTTCTCCGGCTCCTACGCGCACCCATCCGAACCGGTTTTACTGGATGGCGGCCACCTCGCAAGGCTTTGTAGTGCCTCCGCTACAGCAGATCACCGCAAAAACAATCTTTGAGGTGATGGACAACAACCATATCTCATGGAAGATCTATACGACGGATGGGCACACGTACTTCTCTTACTTCAGTTATTTCAATGCCCACCACGCGAACGTGGTTCCGCTGAGCCAGTACTTTACTGACGTAAAAAACGGCACGCTGCCCCAGGTGGCGTACATAGAAACTGGAATTGAAGTGAACGATACCAGCAGCAGCGGTGTTGATGAACACCCGAAGAGCAATATCCAGTTGGGTGCTCAATTTGCGGCAAAACTGGTCAACGCGCTCATGACCAGCCCATCCTGGAAAGATACTGTGATGATTGAAACGTTTGACGAAGGCGGCGGGCTTTACGATCACGTTCCGCCAATCTCGGTTCCCAGCCCGGACGGCATACCTCCGATCATGCCGGCAACCAACCAGCCGGGCGACTTTACCCTGACTGGTTTCCGCGTCCCGCTGATGGTGATCTCGCCATTTTCCAAGAAGAATTTCGTCTCTCATACCCCAATGGACTACACCGCGGCCCTCAAGCTGATTGAAACCCGGTTTAAGTTGCCCGCTCTTACCAACAGAGACGCTTCCATGCCCGATATGACGGAGTTTTTTGATTTCACCACCGACACCGGCCCCTGGGCCACTCCACCAACTCCGCCCACCCAGCCGGTAAATATGCCTTGTACCTTTGGCGTCCCGATAGGATGAGCAGAGGGGTGGGGAGATCACCAAGTTACTCGCGGCGCTTTAAACGCGCCGCGACTTTTTGCGGGAGCTAATGGAGCCCGCTCCGGCTGCGTTCTCTCATCTGTGATCACGCTCACAGTTTGACGAGGCCAAATTCACGTTTCATAATATAGAGTTTGCCTAGCAAATCTGATCGGAGCATAGCAGTACATGGCTAGCATTGCCTCGCCTGTCGAGCGCGGAGTTCCCCCGATTCGTGCCGGTAAAGGCCACTCGTTCCTTCTTCGTCGCCTACATTCGTTGAGCGGGATCATCCCCATTGGCGCGTTCCTGCTGGAGCATTTCATCTCCAACGCCTTCGCCACGAATGGTCCAAAGGCGTATGCGGACCAGGTAAAGTTCCTTACCGGGTTACCGTTTGTGCTGGTACTGGAGACCGTTGGAATTTATATTCCGCTGCTCTATCACGCTCTGTACGGCTTTTACATCTGGTTCCGCGGTGAATCCAACGTAAGCGACTACCCGTGGGCGGGAAATTTCATGTATGCCGCGCAGCGCTGGACTGGGGCAATCGCTTTCGTTTACATCGTCTGGCACACCTACACCATGAGGTTCACCGGAATCCATCTGCTTACGAATTCCGGGGCGGCATTCCACAAGGTGCAGATGGAATTGCAGCATTGGTGGGCTGGCGTTTTTTATCTGGTCGGCATCATTGCGGCGTCATGGCACTTTGCCTATGGCATATA
>DASXJO010000836.1:0-1590 GCA_036497385.1 Candidatus Angelobacter sp.
GGGTCAGCGTGTCCGTTACTACAGCGCCGAGCGTTTTGACTGGGAAGAGCTGCCGAACGATCTGGTGGACTGGCCTGCCACCGACAAATACAACAATGAGCGCGGCAGTCAGCGCGATGAAACCATCAAAGAAATTGCCAAAGCCGATGAAGCTGATGAACGCGAAGCCCCACTCGTTGTCCCAGGCTTGCGATTGCCGAACACAGGCGGGGTTGTTCTCCAGGACGAATTCAACAAGCAACCGGAACTTGTGGAATTGATCCAGAATGGCGGCGAGCTCAACAAGCACACTGGGCGCAACATTTTGCGGGCAGCAGTCAATCCGCTGGCGCTTTCTTCCACCCAGACGATTGAACTTAAGGGCGAGCACGCGCGGGTGCAATCGCATGTGGCGCAGCCAACGATCTACTTGAATGTTGACACCAGCGACAATTCCCAACCGGTATTCACACAAAAAACTTCTGACAAACAGCCGCAGCCAAATCAATACGGCATTGTGCGCGTGGAAAACAAAAAAGACACACGCATCATTGGCAAGCTCAATATCGCCATGTACGGCAAGGTGAGCCAGAAAGAAAGCTGGATTCCGGTGACTACCTCAACGCTGGGGGACTGGATCAAACTCACGCCAGCAGAACCGCTGCCGCCCGGCGAGTATGCCGTAGTGGAGTTGCTCGATAAGAAGCAAATCAATCTTTTTGTGTGGGACTTCGGAGTGAATCCTGCTGCGCCCCAGAACGCCGGCGCATGGATGCCTCGGCAGCCGGATAAAGGCAATAAGGATCAAGTTCCGGCGCTGGAGAAAAGGCCGCCGAATTAGCACTCAGCATTCAGCACTCAGCCAAACCTCTTACCGCAAAGGACGCCAAGGACGCAGTTTTGGTTTTGCGTCACTAAAGCTGCAATTACGTGATGCTCAATCAAAGCCGAAATCAACCCGCAACAATGGCTATCCTTAGCGCTCTACGCGTCCTTTGCGGTGAGTTTTGCTTTGGCTGACTGCTGAGTGCCGAATGCTTCCTGGCTTACTTCAGCATCCCTTGCTGCGCGACGGCGATATTGTCTCGGCTGGAGTTTTTCACCATATACATCATTTCGTCGGCCTGGCGGATGATTTCATGGGAGCTCTTGGCGTCTTCGGGGTAAGTGGCCAATCCCATGCTGCAACGGACGCTTAGATTCAATCCATCTTCGGCAAGGAACACCGTCTTGCGCATCATTTCCTGGATACGTTTGGCGACAACCAGGGCAGACTGCTTATCGGTCTGTGGAAGGAGAATGACAAACTCGTCGCCGCCGTAGCGGAACGCATAGTCAATCAAGCGCAGCTGCGATTTGATCTTGAAGCCTATTTCCTGCAACAGCTTGCTGCCAACCAGATGCCCATACGTGTCATTCACGTTTTTAAAATGGTCGAGATCAAGGAAAATCACACTGAACTCATAACCAAAGCGCGCTGACCGATAAACTTCCGCTTCCAGAGTCTTATAAAGATGACGGGCATTGTAGAGTCCGGTGCAATCGTCAGTGATCGTGAGTTCCTGAATTTTCTCGACGGCGCGGGCATTATCAATGGCGATAGCTGCGTAA
>DASXJO010000837.1:0-2103 GCA_036497385.1 Candidatus Angelobacter sp.
TCGGTGCCAATCACGTTGAACTGCGGGCCTGCCATTCCATGAGCTACGCCGTTTGCATCTGTCATGACCAGGTTCATGTTCAGGAAGCGCGCATTGCTGCCATTGAGCATGCGCAGGCGATAGCGCCGCGGCTCAATGTCAATCACCGGCCACGCCTTGCCGTTCACGCACATGGTGTCGCCAAAGAATTCTGGAATCCAGAACTGGTGGGTGCCGCCGTCAGCCGTGGGATAAAGGAACGTGCCGTCAGGATTGAACAAGCGGTCCTGTATCAGCAGAGGAATCTCAAATTGGCCTTTGGGCAGATTGAGTGAATCTTCCACCGCGTCGCGAATCAGGTAAATTCCGGCGAGTCCCTGGATCATGTTGAGCCGGGTGATTCCCAGCGTGTGGTCGTGATACCAGAGCATGGTGGACTGCTGGTCATTGGGATAGACAAAAGCGTTCGGGTTATACAACACCGGGCCAGTCACGCCATCAGGAGAAATCCATGCTTCCGGATAACCATCACTTTCAGGCAGGATCTTGGCGCCGTGCAGGTGGACTACGTTGCGAACCTGCGGCTTATCGGCTTCCGATCCATGGATGGTGAAATCTACCGGCAGTGGATGCGTAGTCGGCAAAGCATCATTGTGGTATTTGATTTTTACTGGAACGCCGCTGCGCACCTCCATCGTCGGTCCGGGCCAAATGCCGTTGTAGCCCCAAATCGGGGTAGCGGGCAGGTCACGATGGACCTTCTGCAGCGCCTGCTGCATGCGGATGTGCGTAACACTCTTTGGATCAGGCTTAATTACTGGTGGAATGGGCAGTTGGTCAACAAAGGGAGTAAGCAGGCCCTGCGTGGCCGCAGTACTAAGCTGGTTAAGCGGATGTTGGACATGTCCGTGAAACGTGACACCGCCTTGCGTATGGACACGGGTATTGACTGTCTGGCCTGAAGCGAATTTGGGGATAACTAGTCCCGCACCCGCCATGGCGCCGAACTTCAAAAGATCGCGTCGACTCTTTTTCATTTGGATGAGGCTCCTTATTTAGACACACGTCAGGCGTTACTGGCAGGAGCCGGTTGGATTCAGTCGGTCTGCGATGTAGCCTGAAGAGTGGCGTTCTTAGTGGGCTGTCCAGCCTTGAGGTTCCGGAAGGGCTGGAATGCGAGTACAAAGTTAGTGGAAAAATATAGGTCGGTCTAGAAGATTAAACAATTTAATGTCTGGTATCAGACTGAGATCGACTCGACTGAAGAATGTTATGTCAAAACTGCAAATAGAGTGGCATCATTGGAGGGCTGATGTGGACGTGTCTTAATTTGTAAATAAGCTTTGTAAGTCGCTTGAACCGTTTTCGCAGGCTGTCAGGCGTATTATTAAAAATTCTCAAAATGCGTGGCTAGGAAACCTTGTGCAATCAACTGCATAGCAGCCTTAAGCGGATTAGAGTACCAGATCAGCATATTCAGGATGTTTGGTGAGGTATTCAGCGACCGAAGGACAGATAACGTCGACCTTGAAGCCCTGTTCGCGGGCCCACTCCAGCGCCGTATGCGCCAGCTCAGAGCCCAGGCCTTGCCCGCGCAACGCCGGCGGCACCTCACTATGGATAAGCTGCAGGATTTTCCCGGCCAGTGTGTATTCCAGATAAGCCACATGGCCCTGTCGCTCGATCTCAATCCGTCCGCTGGTTGTTAGCACGGGCTCCGGCTTGGCCGGTGAAGCTTTGCGGTGAAACATATCAGCCATTTTCCTGATCAGCGGCAAAAGACGCAAGCCCTGACAATAGGGACAGGAGTGCTGGTGGTCACACCATCCATGCAGCTACGAGCGCGATGCCACCATCCGTCCCAGGCTGCTACCATATTTTCATGATCACTCCCATGATCGGCCGCCCCGCAGCCAACGAAGCTGCTCCATATTATTTCGGCTACATCAACCGCGTCTCTGGCGATGACATTCTCCGCGAGCTGCAGAGTCAGCTGGATGAAACGCTGCCGTTTCTGCGCGGCATTTCGGAAGAAAAATCTCTTTATCGTTATGCGCCGGAGAAATGGAGCATACGGCAGCTGTGGGGCCACGTGAATGACACGGAGCGCGTCTTCCTGATGCG
>DASXJO010000838.1:0-3462 GCA_036497385.1 Candidatus Angelobacter sp.
TATTAGAAGGAAAAGTAACCCTGTAGCCACACTCGGCGTAGCCGCCACAAGAGGTATAATGAAAATGAAATTCATTTTCATTTAGCTTATTCAGGGAACGGCTCCAGACATGCTGCAAACACGGATTGACGATCATGCACCCACTTCGCGCGAGAGTATGCGCGAGGCGCAGGAGATTTTTTATAAGCACCTAAAGCGCGTTGGGCTCAAGCATACTGACCAGCGTGACACCATCCTGCGGACTTTTCTTGAGACGCGCGACCATCTCTCCACAGACGAGCTTTTCCGCCTGGTGCGCAAGAAAGATGCCAAGATCGGCTTTACCACGGTTTACCGCACGCTCAAGCTGCTGGCGGAATGCGGACTGGCCAGCGCTGTCCCGTTTCCAGACGGCATGGCGCGTTATGAGCATCAATTCAACCGCCGTAACCACCATCACATGGTGTGCACAGAGTGTGACGCGTCGGTCGAGTTCTTTTCTCCCGAAGTGAACAAGCTGGAAGAAGAGATTGGGCGCAAATACCATTTTGACGCCACACGCCACAACTTCCAGATTTACGGCGTCTGCGAGGATTGCCGCAAAAAGAGCCGCCGCGCCATTTAAACCAGTCTGTAACTTATGAGGACTGATGTGAAACGCAAATGCTTCATGAGACGTAGGGGGGCTACGTCTCTGCCATTTACAGAAGCGCCGTTGATCTTCTCAGCCCTGTCGGCGACCCGGCTGGTTGAGCCCTTCAGGAACTACCTTGTCCACAGCTTTTTGGGCGACTTGCCGGCCCAGGTCCGCGCCCATCTCTGCGATGTCTTCCCGGACCTGCTGGACTTTCTCGCGAGCTACGTCCCCAGGACGGCTGGCCAGGTCCATAAGCTGCTCGCGCGTTTGTTCACCCGCAGCCGGGGCAATCAGCAGCCCCAGTCCAACTCCACATCCAATCCCGATCAGAAACTTCAGCATGAATCTCCCTCCTGTTTGCTCTTAAGAGAGATGCACGGGAAGGGCTGTGGTTTTGCCGACTGAATGAAGATAGCGTGATCGGCGCTAACCAGACCTGGAATGCAGAGGAAAAGGGCAACAAAGCAGCAGCTCCCGAATCCGCATATCAGCTGTCTGATCATGCGGCGTTTCATTTCCGCAGGCGAAGTGGCCTGTTCGACCAACTCAGAGCAGGCTCTGCGCTCCGCAATATCAGCCCGGTACAATGCTGTGGTGCTCACGGTCCGTCAGTATCAGCCCCCAGATTTCCCCCGCCTCCTGGAAATCGACCAGTCATGCTTTGTTGAAGGCATTGCCTATTCTGAAGAGGAGATGCGTTATTTCCTCTCCATGCCCACGGCCATATCTCTGGTTGGCCTGCAAGGGGAAGAGATCGTAGGCTTTATCATTGCTGACCGCTTTCGTCCGCGCCGCGCTTCAAAGTCGATGGGAAAGATCATCACCATTGACGTGTCACCTGCGGCGCAGCACAGCGGCCTGGGCACACTACTGATGTCATCTGCAGAAACCGAGCTGAAGTCCGCCGGCTGCGACTATGTATCCCTTGAAGTTGCGGTGGATAACGAGCCTGCGCTTAAGTTTTACAAGAAGCATGGTTACTCCGTGCTAAAAGTCTTGCCGCGCTATTATTTGGACTCCATTGATGGGCTGCTGATGGGGAAAAAGCTGTGATGTTATTGGCGTAAGTCCGGCGTCCGCATCGACCTGCTATCCCGAATCCCGATGGCGAGGCTTGGTGAGCCGAGCGGTGAGGGAACGGCTCTGCTGCCGTGTCGCGGTAGCCCTGAAGACCAGCGGAGCAGATTCCTCGCCTACGGCTCGGAACAGCATGTCGGGTGATGAAGCATCATCGCAGCAAGACACACACGTCTCACGAGATGCGGCGTGGTAGCATAAACACCTTCAGGATGCTGACTCCGCGCCGTGATCATTGTCCCTTTTTCAGACTTGACGCGTTTTGCGGAAGATTGATATCGCCTACGAGTGACTATTCGATTGCGAAAAATTAAGGCCACGCAACAGTCCGCAAGAGCAAGCACTCCTCTCCGCATCGCCATCGATAGCGGTGGAACTTTTACCGATTGCGTGTGGCTTCAGGGCTCTACGCTGCAAATCCTGAAAGTATTTTCCACGCCTGCCGATCCGGCGCAGGCCATTGCCGAGGCAGTGAATAAGATCGCAGCCAATGAGCATGACATCGTCGTGCTGCACGGGACCACCGTCGGGACAAACACACTTCTCCAGCGCAAAGGCGCGCGCGTAGCGTTTGTCACGACGAAAGGCTTTGAAGATTCCATTGAGATTGGCCGGCAGCAGCGCCCTAAGCTGTACGATTTCTTCTTTGAGAAGGATCCTGCGCTTGCGCCGGCAGAGCTGCGCTTCGGTGTCGACGAACGCACGTCAGCCGAAGGCAAAATACTCCGGGCACCCACTCCGCAATCGTTGCAGATGCTTGCCACAGAGATCGCGGCGCAGAAGCCGCAGGCCATAGCGCTCTCTTTGCTATTTTCTTTTGCCAATCCGCAAAACGAGAAGGCTGTAGTCGCCGCGCTGGCCGCGCTCAAGCTTCCGATTTCTGTCTCTCACCAGATCCTACCGGAGTTCCGCGAGTATGAACGCGCCAGCACTGTATTGGTCAATGCGTATCTGCAGCCGGTGATGCAGAGTTATCTCGGGAAGCTGTGGGATCTCCTTGCGCATGAGAGTCCCACCCTTTCGCAAAAAGCGCGAAAGGATGGGGCACCCGCGCGCATCTTCGTGATGCAATCCAGCGGAGGCATCACTGCGCTGGCCACGGCGGCAGAGCAGCCTGTGCGAACAGTCCTTTCCGGCCCGGCGGGCGGCATTGTGGGCGCGGCGGCCGTGGCAAAGCGCAGCGGCTTTGACCGCATCATCACCTTTGACATGGGCGGCACTTCTTCTGACGTCGCGTTGATTGATGGCGAGCCCACCACAACCAATGAAGCTGATGTCGCGGGGCTACCCGTGCGCGTGCCGGTGCTGGATATTCATACGGTGGGCGCCGGCGGAGGATCGCTGGCGCGGTTTGATGCGGGCGGCGCGTTGCGTGTGGGGCCTGAATCCGCCGGCGCTGATCCCGGGCCAATCTGTTATGGCAAAGGCGAAAGCCCCACTGTAACGGACGCCAATCTTTTGTTGGGCCGTCTTCCTGCCGACCAGTTTCTTGGCGGCGACTTTCAACTCGATTTGCCGCGCACGCAAAAGATTGTCGCTCAATGGCTCAAGAAAAATCACAGCAGTCTTTCACCGGAAGAGTTTGCCGCCGGCGTGGTGCGCGTGGTCAATGCCAACATGGAGAAAGCGATTCGCGTGGTCTCGATTGAGCGTGGGCACGATCCACGGCAGTTTTCGCTCGTCGCCTTTGGCGGCGCGGGCGCTATGCATGCATGCGAGCTGGCCCATGCTCTGCGCATTCCGCGCGTGATTGTTCCTGCGTATCCCGG
>DASXJO010000839.1:0-9235 GCA_036497385.1 Candidatus Angelobacter sp.
GCCTGAGCCTTGATGCAATGCGTTTACGGGACTGGAAAACCATTTATCGATCGACCGGTTCATCAGGCCATAAGAAAACATAAACATCACGATCGCGGGCGCAAAGGAAAGCACCAACGCGCCCACCATCATGCGCGTGCGGAAGCGTGAGCCCAGTACTCCCAGCCGCCGCTCGGCATAGAGCTTGAGCAAGTTGCGGAACAGAACAAAAGTGAGCACTACCAGCAGCAGAAAAACCAAGGCTGAAAGTGCTACAAGTCCCAGCGTCTGTCCGGCGGAATCAGGCCGCAGTTGCTTAAGGTTGAAAGCCTGTTGTGAGAAGACAACCCCAAAAAGCAGGACTATGCCCAGCGCCAGCGGAATCAGCAGGGCGCGCCGCTGCGTTAGCGGAAGAGAACGACTGGTTTTATCCGGCTTCTGTTCGGACACAAAACAGCTCTCGCGTATTTAGAGAATTAGCGGGAGTCCTGAAGGACATTATAAGCTGGCGCTTTTTCTGAAATCCCGAACCCGCCGGCCTAAATTCACCCGAACTTCTCTACGAGTTAAAGCGCGGGTGAGGGAACCCTATTGCAACGACTTCGCATTTTTCGTTAAAGGATCGTAGCGATCCCTCGCTGCGGCTCGGGATTTAGAGAAAAGCGCTATTCCCCCGTGTCAATTTGCGCCCGCTGCAGTCGGTCAGAGAAATCGATATAACACGATTTCCATTGCGTATAGAAGTCGATCGCGCCCAGGCCGCCTTCGCGATGTCCATTGCCAGTCGCCTTGGTCCCGCCAAAAGGCAGATGTACTTCCGCGCCAATGGTTGGGGCATTCACATATGTGATGCCGGCATAAATATCGCGCATGGCGCGGAATGCCTTATTGACGTCGCGCGTGTACACCGATGACGAGAGACCATAAGGCACGCCATTCGCGATCTCGATAGCTTTGTCGAAATTATCTACCGGGATCAGGCTGAGCACGGGCCCAAAGATTTCCTCCTGGGCCACGCGCATCTTTTCATTCACGTCAGTAAAGATCGTGGGCTCAAAGAACCAGCCATAAGCATGGTCTGTGGTATTCAGGGCCTTGCCGCCGGCTTCCAGTTTCGCGCCTTCATTTTTTCCAATCTGGACATACTTCTCCGTGGTCGCTACCTGCTGTTCATTGATTTGTGGGCCCATCTCCACGCTTTCATCCTGGCCATTGCCCACTTTGAGCCGCTGAGCGCGATAAATCAACCTATCCGCAAACTGGCGATACACGCCTTTTTGCACAATGACGCGGCTGGCCGCAGTGCACCGTTGGCCGGTAGTGCCAAACGCGCCCCACAGAACGCCTTCAATAGCCAAATCAAGGTTCGCGTCGTCCAGAACAATAATGGCGTTCTTGCCGCCCATTTCCAGCGAGCACGGCTTGAAACCACGCGCAGCCGTTTCACCCACAATGCGCCCCACTTCGCTCGATCCCGTAAACGAAATTGCCTGCACGTTCGGGTGTTCGGCAATCGGCGCGCCGACTTCCGGCCCAAAACCCGTCACCACGTTGACCACGCCCTTGGGTAAGCCGGCATCGGTGAGAGATTTGAGGAGGTTCAGCGTTGAAAGCGGCGTATCTTCAGCGGGCTTGATCACGCAGGTGTTGCCGCAGACTAGCGCAGGCAGCAGCTTCCATGACGGGATCGCCATAGGAAAATTCCACGGCGCGATCATCCCGCATACCCCCAGCGGCATGCGCACGGCCATGGCAAACTTATTCGGCAATTCTGAGGGAACCGTCACGCCGAACTGCCGCCGGCCTTCGCCCGCCATGTAGTAGGCCGTGTCCACGGCTTCCTGCACGTCGCCGCGCGTTTCCTTCAGCACCTTGCCCATTTCCCGGGTCATTAGGCGGGCGTACTCTTCCTTGCGTTCCAGCAGGATTTCCCCGGCGCGGTAGATGATCTCAGCGCGCTTGGGTGCGGGAACCAGCCGCCAACGCTCAAATGCCTGCTTGGCGGCGGAGACGGCATCGTCCACGTCGCGCTTGTCTGAGCGTTGGAATACGCCAATCACGTCACGCGTGTCAGCTGGGTTCAGGTTTTCGTAGGTCTGGCCGCTGCGGGATTCTATCCATTCGCCGCCGATAAAATTTTTGAAGACTTTGGCTGCCATTGATACAGAAGTTGCCTTTCGCTGGAATCAAACCCTCTATCGTACCAAAAACGTGGGGCGCCACGCGTGCCGGGAGTCCCTGGCCATAATGCGAGGATCCATCGAAAGACATAATCCCGGGACGTTTGCGCCGTGTGGCCGCCCAGGTCCCTTCATTCCGTTCGAAATAGCGGGATCAATACGGAACAGAGGTTTTCTAAAATTTACTTTATGATCGCGCATGGAGCTTCGTTCTGTTCTAGAATCGTGCCGTCTAACCTTACATGCATAGCTTGCAGTTACTTTAGAGCTAGTTAGATCCGGGGTCAGTACTCTCAAAGATGTTCCGCCGGGCAACAGAATGAAAGGTAAATTGCTGTGTCCATACTGCTTGCCGACGATGATCTTCACCTCGCAACATTTCTCTCGAAATCGCTGGAGTCAGAAGGCTATTCTGTCCATACGGCGCTGGATGAAGATAGCGTTCTTTCAGAATTACAACGCCAGAGCTACAAATTAATCATTCTTGATTTGAACTTCGGCCAGACGGACGGATTGAAGCTTCTGGAAAAGCTCCGTGCTGATGGGCTTGAGATCCCTGTCATGGTGTTGAGTGCCCGCAACCGCGTTTCTGACAGAATCCAGTCGCTGAACCTGGGCGCGGACGATTACATCACCAAGCCGTTTTCCTTCCAGGAACTGGCGGCGCGGACGAATGCGTTGCTGCGCCGCAAGGCCGATCCAGCGCTGAACCTGCTGCGAGTGGAAGATCTGGAAGTTGATCCGGCATCGCGCAAAGTTCACCGCGCTAAACGCGAGATCAAGCTTAGCCCCAAGGAATTCGATCTTTTGTTTTTATTGATGCGCCACGCAGGAGAAACCGTGACGCGCCACGACTTATTGCATCAGTCCTGGGGACTGGAGCCGGAAACCGACAGCAATCTGGTGGATGTTTATGTGAACTACTTGCGCAAGAAGATCGATTTTACCAATGAACCTAAGCTGATTCACACGGTCAGAGGAGCAGGATACAGGATTGGCCGGCCGGCCCCGTCACCAAATGGGGGCACGGCTTCAGAGCTGAGTTCAGACGCGGCGTATGCGCGATTCAATCGCGACCATCAGCCCAGCGCCCTGACCGGCATCGCTGATGGTCCGGGCGTGCAGCAAACGCCGATGCGCGCATTGATTCATTCGGTGGCCCACGATTTGGCGCAGCCACTTACCAGCATACGTTGCTTTCTGGAAATCATGGGCATGCATCAGGATGGTCCTGGAACGCCTCCGGCAGATCTGAAAATAATTGAGCAGCAGGCAGATCGCGCTATCTCCCTGGCAAAGGGAATATCGGCACTGGTGCGGGAAGTCCCCGTTCCTGGTGGGCCATGGACATCACTCGACGCTCTGCTCAATGATCTGTTGAACGATTTTATTGTCTTGCTCCACTCTGGCTTGTTGACGCTGGAGCGCCAGTGGGACTCTTCCATTCAGGTCACCAGCAGTCCGGTGCTGCGCCATCTTATGGTGTTATTCCTGAGCAAACTGGTGGGCCGGAATACCAGGCCGCTGGTGCTCACAATCTCAGCCCAGGCCAATGAGGGCCGCTGCCTGCTTAAAATGAAGTGGAAGCCGGCGGATGATTCTCCGTTACCGCTGCTGGACGCAAAGGAAATTATTGCCAGGGAACTCGCCTGCATACTGGAACTGGTTTATTCCATTGGCGGCGAAATGTCGCTTACTGGCGGTGAGGCCGAAATTCTGTTGAAACTGCCCGCGGCAACGCAGGCCAGCCGTCAGGACATTGTCCATTAAAGCGAATGATGAACTTTGCGCCCGCGCTATTCTCCCATTACGGCCACCACTACTCGTTTTGAGCGCTGGCCGTCGAACTCCGCATAAAAAACCCGCTGCCATGTTCCCAGCAGCAATCTGCCGTTGGTCACCGGAACAATCACCTGATGGTGTATAAGCAAGGCCTTCAGGTGTGAGTCGCCGTTGTCCTCACCGGTTTCATGGTGCAGGTACGCTTCATTGAATGGCGCAAGCTGCTCCAGCCATTTATCAATGTCCTGGATCAACCCGCGCTCGTCGTCATTCACATAAACTCCGGCCGTAATATGCATGGCGGAAACCAGAGCCATACCGTTGCTAACGCCGCTGGCATGCACAATCTTTTCCACCTGCTGCGTAATGTGGATGTATTCGCGATGCTTCTTCGTATTAAAAGTGAGATATTCCGTATGAAATTTCATTCCGAAGCCTGCCTTGTAATCGAGCCTTGCCGAGCAGTTTATATGACGATGAAACTGTGAGTGAAGCCGCCCAGGCTTGCCGTCAATGCATCAAAAATTAGTATGGCCAAACGTTTAACTCGCATCTCTGCTGCTCCCATCCCGGACAAGCTCACGCTGGCTACGCTACGCTCTGCGGCTGCCGGATGCAAAGCGTGCGATCTGTGGAAACTGGGTACGCAGACTGTTTTCGGCGAAGGAAGCGCAACCGCCCGGGTAATGATGGTGGGCGAGCAGCCTGGAGACAAGGAAGATTTGCAGGGCCGACCGTTTGTTGGGCCCGCAGGCGGCGTTCTGGACAAAGCTTTAGCCGCAGCCGGAATTGATCGCAACGATGTTTACGTCACCAACATCGTGAAGCATTTTAAATGGGAGCCGCGCGGCAAAAGGCGTTTGCACAAGAAGCCCAATGCTCTGGAAATAAGCGCCTGCCGTCCCTGGCTTGAAGCCGAGATCAAAGTGGTTAAGCCTGAAGTGGTGGTGTTGTTGGGCGCCACTGCCGCGCAGGGGATCGTGGGAAACCAGTTTCGCGTCACCCAGCAGCGTGGGCAGTGGGTGCAGTCCAGCATTGCGCCGCTGGTGTTGGCGACCGTCCATCCTTCATCGATTCTACGTGCTCCCGATGACGACTCCCGCCATGAGGAAATGCGTAAGTTTGTGGCCGATCTAAAGAAGGTCGCCGCGCAATTGCAGCAGCGCCGGGCAGCTTAGCAGCCGGTTATTGCTGGCTGACCTGCATGCTCTGGTCAACACTAAGAGTTTTTGGCATCCCGGAGCTTTCAGGACCAGAATAAGTGGCCAGAATGCGGAAAGAGCCGTCGCTGATTTCTGCGGAATAGTTGTATGGGCCGCGGTTATCGCGCGTCATAGTGAGGTCGCCCTGCGATCTAAGCGCCTCAATGGAGACGTAACTCCCCTGAGTTGCCGCGTGGCTGCGTTCCGCCTGGGCGATTGCCAGCAGGTCGTTTCTTACACCGATTAAATCCACCGTCCCAGTGGGATTGCTGGTACCGGCAGACATCACGCTCTGTGTCTGGTGCATGTAAATATAAGCCCCAATACCCACCACCATGATCAAGCTTATGAACCCAAAGGCGCGTCCCATACCGGATCCTCCCAGTATTCTGATGATAACCTTTGCCGCTTTGGCCAACCTCTGAGAAAATCAACGTTTGGCTCACGAAAGTCCAATTCGGGTGGCGGTCGTTGGTGTAGGCTCGTTCGGCCGCAACCACGCTCGCGTTTATCACGAACTGCAAAAGCAAGGCGCGGGCGTGGAACTGGTCGCGGTGGTGGATAGCGATGCTGCCCAGGCCCAGGCTGTGGCCAGCCAGTTTGGCTGTTCCGCGCTGGCTACCGTGGAAGAGCTTTTTGGACGCGTGGAAGCAGCATCCGTGGCCGTTCCAACGCTGCATCATCGCGGCGTGGCTGCGGCGCTGATGACAGCCGGCATTGATGTATTGATCGAAAAGCCGCTGGCTTCCACCCTGGCGGAAGCCGATGAGTTGCTCAGCCTGGCCAATGCCAACCAACGCGTGGTGCAAGTCGGCCATCTGGAACGGTTCAATCCCGCCGTGAGAGCGACAATCCCGCTGATAACCCAGCCGATGTTTTTTGAGGTGCATCGTCTCAGTGTTTTCAGCCCGCGAAGCCTTGATGTGGATGTGGTTCTGGACTTGATGATTCACGATATTGATGTCGTGCTTTCTTTCGTGAAGTCGCAGGTAAAAGAAATACGCGCCGTGGGATTGCCCGTGGTCACGGAAAAAGTTGACATCGCCAATGTGCGCATGGAATTTGACTCCGGCTGTGTCGCCAACTTGACGGCGAGCCGCATCAGCACGGAACGCGTGCGCAAGCTGCGCTTCTTCCAGCCCAAGGAGTATGTTTCCATCGATTATGGCCGCCAGGATGTTTTCCAGATACGTGTTACCCAGGAAGAGAAGTTCTCTCTGCATAATTTAATGTCATTTGCCGAAACGCCTTCAACGCTTCCCATTCCGGGCGTGACTCTGAACAAACCAAAAGTTGAAGCCGAAGAGCCGCTGCGGGCAGAGCTGAAATCGTTCCTTCACGCGGTGCGCCATCGCAGCAAACCGGTAGTCGCGCTGGAAGATGGGCGGCGCGCATTGGCGGTTGCGCTGAGCATCCTCTCTGCCATTGAAGAACACTCCAGGCGTGCCCGAATACATTCTTTGTAAATTCTTGTAAACCTGTATTTATGCCAGCAATTCGTCCCTTGGTAATGAGTGGTTTGCACTAGAAAATCGTGTTTTTTCATGGTTCCTGCGCGCAAGAGCATCTCACAACTGCCGTTCTAATGAGAGAATAGTAACTAACAACGCAACAGCGCCTGCACGCAGGCTGGTGGTGGTTTATTCCTGTAATGGAAGAAAAAGGGCGTTCGGCTGGGGAACAGTCGCAAGCAGAAGGGCCGCTGAAGATCACGGCGGCTGACACGCGTTTGCATATTCTCACGGCTGATCTGCCGGAAGAAGATGACGTTGTCACTATTTACCGTCGGCGCGAGGCAGCATGGATTTCGCTGATTACCCATGCCGTCATCATTGCGTTGCTGATCTTTATACCGAAATGGGATTTCAGCCGGCCCGTCATTGTCCCGATCAAAGAAAAGCAGGAAACCACATTCATCCCCTTGCCGGATGACCTGCTTAAGGTAAAGCCACCTAATACCAATATAACTTCTGACAAAAACCGCATCGCGCAGACGAAAACTCCTACGGTGGACAAAGAGACTCTGCGCAAGCTGATGGATGCGCGCAAGGCAGGGCCACCGAAAGCTTCTCCGCCACCGCCTGCAGGCCAGCCGGCGCCGCAGCAGAATCCGGCAACGGCACAATCAACCGCTCCAGTTCCAGCCGTGCAACCTACGCCTCCAGCTACAGCCCAGGTGGAGTCGCCTGCTCCGGCGGCGCCCAAGAAATCGCCATTTGCCATTGCGTCTCCCGGGGCTTCAATGAATGACGCGATTCATTCCGCGGCCACCGGCCACGGCAATGCACCGGTGGCATTTGGCGGCGGAGAATATGGCAGTGGTATAAAGCCAAACGTCGCCGCAAAAGGTGGACTGGAAATATTGAGTGACACCATGGGCGTGGATTTTGGCCCATACATGAAGCGCCTGCGCTATACCGTGCAAACGCACTGGGACCCGCTAATCCCTGAATCGGCCATGCCGCCGGTGATGAAAAAAGGCGTGGTGATCATTGAATTTGCCATCACCAAAGAAGGCAAAGTGATGGGCATGAAGCTGGTGGGCACATCGGGCGATGTTGCGTTGGATCGCGCCGCCTGGGGCGCAATCACAGATGCCATCCCCTTGCCCAACCTTCCAACGCAGTTCGCCGGAGATTATCTTTTGATCCGGGCGCGCTTCTACTACAACCCAGAGAAGAATGATCTGGAATAACCCGACCTTACCTTCCGCTCTGCATCATCTTCATTAATGTGCGTTGCGCAAACGGCATATAGACGAGAGCCGCACACGCGCCCAGGGCGAAACCCAGGCCAATCCGGTCCGCGATGAGAAGCGGCGACAAGGCCCAGATCACATCCAGGACAAAAAGTGCGGGCGTAAGCACGCGGTATTTGCCGCCAAGCAGGTGATAGTCCATTGCCGTGGCGGATATCAGGTACAAGCGCACGGCAATGCCGGCCATGGATGTTGCCATATAAATTGCGAATGCAGTCGCACCGGCGCGTCCCCACATATTGAACGATGCTTTGTAAGTGTTTTCCCAGCTGAAAAGCGCTGAGAGATAAAAAGCCAGGTACATAATCTGCGTCAGGGTGAACAAGAGACGCGCGGTGTTTCGACTGGCGCGGGGAAGAGTTGAATCTGTTTCTCCCGGAAGACTTGCAGGCTGTAGATTTGGATCAGTGAGGTTTGTTGCGCCGACTTCGGGCTGGGCCGAAGCTTTCAGCTCCGCGGGCGCGGGCTGCTCTGACATGGCTTCCGCCGTCCCCAGGAATCTATAGCCGCGCTTGGCAATTGTTTCAATGAATTTTGGCTTGCTGGCGGAATCACCGAGCACGTCGCGCAGTTTGACCATGGCGGTGTTGAGGCCGTGATCAAAATCGACGAATGTATCCTGCGGCCACAAGCGCTGCCGCAATTCCTCACGGGTGACCACTTCCTGAGGGCGCTCAAGCAGCGCCAGCAAGACCTGGAATGGCTGCATCTGCAGCTTCAGGCGGTTGCCATTCTTGCGCAACTCCGCCGCGCGAAGGTCAGCCTCAAATTCATCAAATTTGTACTTGATCACCGTTGCCATAAGACACTGGATCGTTGCTGGAGTGGGACTCCGCGCTAGAGTTTAGCACTTTTCTATTTGCTGCCAATGGCGCTGCACGTTGGCCGGCAGGCTCTCTAGCTACAATGTGAATGCAATGGACTTCCGACGACAGCAGGCACTCGGTTTGGCTTTGTTTGCGCTGCTCATAATTCTTTTTGTATTTCTGCGGCGCATGTGGAGCGGCGCATGAGCCTGCCTCTGATGGTGGTAATCCTCGGCCCCACGGCCAGCGGCAAAACCGCGCTCTCACTCCATGTGGCTGAGCAGATGCAGGGAGAGATTGTCAGCTGCGACTCTGTCGCGGTCTATCGTGAACTGGAGATCGGCACGGCAAAACCCTCACAGGAAGATCGTCGCCGCGTCCCGCATCATCTGATCGACGTTGCCGGTCCGGAGGAGTTAGTTACAGCAGGAGATTATTCGCGGCTGGCACGGCTGGCAATCACCGAGATTGCTGCTCGAGGGAATTTGCCCATTATTGTAGGAGGTTCCGGCCTGTACCTGCGCGCGC
>DASXJO010000840.1:0-7173 GCA_036497385.1 Candidatus Angelobacter sp.
GGTCTCGAGCGACTTCTTGAGCTTAAAGGTTTCGTCACCTGCTATCACGACCACGCCCTGTTTTCGAAGTTCGCGCGCTAGCTTGGCGGCGTGCAGGTTCATGCCTGCGCCCAGTGGCGCAATGTAAACATCGGCGGGGCGAGCGGCAATCCCGGCAGATTCCTGCAAGGTCATAACCAGACGATCTTCACCAATAGCAAAGCCAATGCCCGGCGCAGGTGGGCCGCCGAGCGATTCGGAAAGTCCGTCATAGCGGCCGCCGCCGAGAATTGCATTCTGCGCTCCCAGCGCGCCATGCGTGAACTCAAAGGCCGTGCGGGTGTAATAATCCAAACCGCGAACAAGCCGGTGATCGATGGTGAAGGGGACTTCCATCGCCGTGAGAATCTTCTGTACCTCGGCAAAGTGAGCGCGGCAGCTTTCGTCGAGGTAATCGGCCATGCGGGGCAGCTTTTCGATAATCGGCTGGTCCTCAGGCACTTTGCAATCCAGCACGCGCAGGGGATTGGTCTCCGCCCGGCGCTGGCAGTCAGAACACATGGTGTGGACAACATCCTTAAGCGCATCGTGCAGCGCCTGCATATAAACCGGCCTGTCATTGGCGCAGCCGACCGAGTTAAGTTTTAAACTCCAGCCCTGAATTCCCAAACGGTCAAGCAGTGTGGCCAGCATTTCCAAGAGTTCCGCATCCACGGCGGGCGATTCGCTGCCGGCCGCAGTCGGCCCAATCACTTCCGCGCCGATCTGGTAAAACTGGCGGTAACGGCCTTTCTGCGGACGCTCACGACGAAACTGCGGGCCAATGTAATAAAAGCGTTGTAAGCCGGGGCGCTCCCAAAGCTTGTGTTCTATATAGGCACGAACCACGCCAGCGGTGTTTTCCGGACGAAGGGCGAGCCATTGACCTTTTTCGCTCTGGGCGCGCGCGCGGTCTTCCCAGGCAAACATCTCTTTGGAAACAATGTCAGTCTCTTCACCCACGGAGCGCTGAAACAATTGCAGGTCTTCCAGAATGGGCGTACGGATTTCCTGAAAGTTGTACACGCGGAAGACGTCGCGCACCGTGGTCTCGACGAAGTTCCACGTTTCGGTCTCCGGAGGAAGGAGGTCGCGGGTGCCGCGGACGGATTTGAGGGAAGCAGCCATTAGCAGTTAGCCATTAGCAATTAGCCAAAAAAGATTTGCTCGGGAATGTCATTCTTTGAGGGGGACAAACAGCCTTGAATCGCTTCTTGTACATTCACTAGCAGCTCTGGAAAAGTGTCAGCCTGGGTCGCACAGCCCGGAATAGCCGGCACTTCTGCCCAAAACCCGCCTTCCTCTGCCCGGTGTATGACGACTTGAACGTTCATCCTTGGTCCCTGTTTGAGCCAAATTCCTTGCGGTAAATCTGCGTGTAATCGAAATAGTTTTTGCCGTACATCATGATCTTCTCTTGCGTCTCTTGGTCGTCAATCTTCTTTTTGAATTTGCCGGGGACGCCCATCCATAGCGAATAAGGCTCAATCACGGTGCCTTCCGCGATCACGGTACCAGCGGCGATGATGCAGCCTTCGCCGATTTTGGCGTTGTTCAGAATCACGCAGCCCATGCCGATGAGGCAGCGGTCGCCGATAGTGCAGCCGTGCAGCGTAACCGAATGGCCGACGGTGACCCAGTCACCCATGGTGACGCCGTATTTGTGGCGCATACCGTGGAGTACGCTGCAATCCTGCACGTTCGAGTTCTTGCCGATGCGGATGGCAAACACGTCGCCACGGATGACGGCATTCATCCAGACGCTGGAGTTTTCGCCCATTTCCACGTCGCCAATGATCTGGGCGGACTCGTCGATATAGCACGAGTCGTGAATGCGGGGCGCGATTCCCTGATAAGAGCGAAGCATAAGGTTGAATCTTTAAAAATAACATGTGTGGTGGATCAGCGGCAATGTCGTGCATTTTATGGCATCTAGTAGGAATTCTAAGGGCGGCGCTCCGTAGACCTCCGAAACCAAAACACAAGGTCCCTCAGGGCTACTCGCCCGCTGATCTGCCCATCCGCGCCAAGAGCGGGCGCGAATGGGGCCCTGAGAACGCGGGTTCGCTGACGCCCATCGGGATGACGAGCTTTGATTTGGGTCAGTGGGATTTTGCGCTCGCAATGAAGATTGGCTGTAGGGATCTCTCGCTACGCTCGAGATATAGAAAACGCTGCGTTCGAGATATAGAAAAATGCTTTGCTCGAGTTAGAGATCAGTGCAATTCTACGCCCATCAATTCCGTCACCATGGTCCATTGTTCCCAGGCGTAACGCCAGATTGAAACGGAGTGCAGGTTTTCAAATGAGTGGAAGTCGCGCTCATTCATCGCCTGCTGTTCTTCCAGATAGACCTGGCTTACAAAATCACAGTCATTGCAACGGACTATATAAGGATAGTTTTCGGCCATTCTGTCACACTTTGGGGGTGGCCCATTGTTGAGCCTTTGTTGATCGCATGCACTAAGGCGGTTAACTTAGGCGCAGTGAGATATTTAGCTGATCATCAAAGAAGGTACGCTGCGGCGACGTGGTTGCCGAAGTATCGATCAAAAAAGCAATCGGTCGAAAGCTGATTGAAAAGGGAAAATCGTCGGAACAGTAAACGCCGAAATAGGTAATGATGGAAAACAGGAATGGTTGAAACGATTTAGGTCGGGATGGAAGTGAACTTAGGAGCGCATGATGCGGGCCTTGATTTCCGGTTCCCAAATCACATTCCCGGGCTCCAGGCTTTCAACGCCGACTTGGCCTTGCAGTGAAGTGCCTTCCTGGCCGATCCATGCTACACGATAGCGGGCGCGGCGGTTCTGGCGTTGCAGCCAAATGGTCTGTCCCACGGTCTTGATTCCGGGCGGCGTGACAAGACGGGCTCCGGTGGCGGAAATTTCATAAGTGCAGCAATTCTGCGATTCAATGCTGGCAATATCCGGAAAGACTTTTACGGGCACGGCAAGATGCAGGCGCTTTTCATGGCGCTTTTCAGGGGCGCTTATAACGGAAGCTGCGCCAGCCGGCGCAGATGAGGCAACTTGCTTTGGTTCCATGACCTTTCGAGTATCGGGGCTAGTCTCTTTTTGGTCAATATTACTTTCGTTTCTTTAGTTTGAAACGGATTCCAATCCGGCAGCGGCCCTGCGGGATGCGGCAAAACCAGTTACAATAGTTTCTTAGTCCCTCCTAACGAGACAAAAAACATGATTCATTTTCCCGTGCCAGAGGCCCTGACCTTCGACGACGTGTTGCTTTTACCGGCAATGTCTGACGTTGTGCCCGCTGAAGTAAACACACAAACGCAGCTTTCGCGGAATATTCGTCTTAATATCCCGATCATCAGCGCCGCAATGGATACGGTGACAGAATCTCGCCTGGCGATTGCCATTGCGCAGGCCGGCGGACTGGGCATTGTGCATCGAAACTTGTCGATTGAGGAACAGTCTGACGAGGTGGACAAGGTAAAACGGTCTGAAAGCGGCATGATCATGGATCCGATCACGCTTTCACCCGATCACAAAATTGCCGATGCGCTGGAGTTGATGCGCCGCTACAAAATTTCCGGTGTGCCGGTAACCAAGAATAAAAAGCTGGTCGGCATTCTTACCAATCGCGATCTACGGTTTGAAACGCGCACTGACATCCTGATCAGCAAGATCATGACCAAGGACAATCTGATCACGGTCCCGGTGGGCACCACGCTGGAAGATGCGGAAAAAATCCTGCATGAGCATCGCGTGGAAAAGCTGTTGGTGGTGGATGATAAGTACAACCTGAAGGGCTTGATCACGGTAAAAGATATCCAGAAGAAATTGAAATATCCAGGCGCGGCCAAAGATAAGCACGGACGCCTGCGTGTGGGCGCGGCAATCGGCGCGACGGGCGACTACCTGGAGCGCGCGCAGGAAATGGTGAAGGCCAAGGTGGACGTGCTGGCGATTGACGCAGCTCATGGTCATACCAGTCGTGTGATTGACGCGGTGAGGACCATTAAAGCAAAACTTCCTGATGTGGACTTGCTGGCCGGCAACGTGGGCACGCATGAAGGCGCATGCGCGCTGGTGAAGGCCGGCGCTGACGCCATTAAAGTCGGAATTGGGCCGGGATCAATCTGCACCACGCGCATTGTTACCGGCGCCGGCGTACCGCAGATTACGGCGATTGCTGAAGCAGCGCGCGCCTGCCGTGACGCACAGATTCCAGTGATTGCCGATGGCGGGATTAAATTTTCCGGCGACATCAGCAAGGCTATTGCGGCGGGCGCAAGCGTGGTGATGATCGGCTCACTGTTTGCCGGAACGGAAGAGAGTCCGGGCGAAACCATTCTGTATCAAGGACGATCATTTAAATCATATCGAGGCATGGGCTCACTTTCCGCGATGGCGGCTGGATCGAGCGAACGCTACGCGCAAAGCGCGGAAGAGGCTTCCACGGAGAACATGGGAAACCGCGATGAGAATCGCGGCAGCAATCGGGTGGACAAGCTGGTGCCGGAAGGCATTGAAGGCCGCGTGCCGTATCGCGGAACGCTGGCGGAAATGGTGTATCAACTTGTTGGCGGCGTGCGCTCCGGCATGGGTTATTGCGGCACCAAGAGTATTCCTGAGTTGCAGCAGAAGGCGCGGTTCATCCGCATTAGCGGCGCAGGGCTGCGTGAGAGCCACGTGCATGACGTGATCATTACGCGTGAAGCGCCTAACTACAGGCTGGAATAGGCGGACGAAATTGTCATTACCAGCCGTTCATGAGCCTGTAAGCACTGCTTCTACGCGCAAACTGCGCGCGTGGATTCCTACGCTGCTCTGGCTGTGCGTGCTCGCGCTTTTCTCCACGGACACTTTCTCCGCGGACCATACCGGCACCGTGCTGTGGAAGATTTTGCATGCGCTGTTCGGCACACGGTTCGACGAACAGTTCGAGGAAATCCATTTTTTGGTCCGCAAGTCAGCCCATTTTTGCAGCTATGGCTTTCTGGGTGCGCTGGCGTTCTTTTCCTGGCGAGCCACGCTGCCCGCGCTTCCGCGATGGACTTTCCGATGGAGCCTGCTGGCGCTGCTGACAGCTATGACCGCGGGCGCTTGCGACGAATTTCACCAGATATTTGTTCCCTCACGCGGGGCAAGCCTGCGGGACGTTTTTATCGACACAATGGGCGGTATCTTCTTTCAACTGGCAATTGCACTCTGGATTGGCTGGCGCGACAAGCGCCCTGCCCAATAAGTTGCGCTGTGTACGATGTTTCTTCGCCAAAATCTCTCTATTTTGCGCAAGTTTTTCTAAAACTCAGCAACTCTGGATGAAAATTCCTGCATCTGAGTATTTCTCTGGCCACTCTGCGGAGGCAGAATGAGAATCTGGCGTGCGATGAAGGTCTTCTATGAGATTGTTACCGACCGCGAAGTTTACTTCCTGCTTGGGCTTGCCATTAGAGACATTTTCCGCAAAACCAAATCAGATCCAAAGCCGGCAATCGCGGTAAAAAAGCGGGCCAAAGTCATGTCTGCCGGACGGTCCTGAGAAGAATTTGCTTAAAAAAACAGCTACCTTCCCCCCTGGTCGCCCGTAAAAGCAAATAACCCCGCACGTTGGTGCGGGGTTACTCGGTAAGCTGTTGGGATTGGCTGAAGGCGCGGAGGCCTTATACGAATCACAACTTCGCTAGGGACTTAAAGACTCACGCCTTAAGCCTCAGCCACCTCACGTATACCACTACAATCAGAATTCTTCATATATTTGGATCGCCCTCCTTTCCCGTGTAACCGCAGAATATCGCCATATAACTAAAAAGTCAACAGTGCGATTTTCTGTTTTTTGGGGCTGCGCGCAGGGGCTATTTGCTCCAGAATTCCCGCCGCCAAAAGGGGAATAAATCTTCCAGTTCCAGATCTTCCCGCCATGTGCCGCGCTTGCCATAGCCGACGTAAACCGCCGAAGATTCGACCGTAACTCTGTAGTCGGACGCAACTCTGGATTCGGCTGCAATCAAACTGGATTCCTGCAGAGATAAGGACGCCCATTTATCCATGACAATGCCTTTATCCAGCACGCGATCCAGGACACTGATCAGGTCATCCCTATTTGGGACGAGTGGCTGCATTTTTTGCCTCTATAAGTCAGATGCCCAAATACGGTCCCGCGCTCGGTGGGGATGGATTGGCCCACTCTCTTCTTCCCGCTGCTCCGTTTCTTCCACCTTCATCCACGTTGTGAGCGACGCCAATTCCAGATCGGTGGCGCTTCGTCCCAGGGACTTCTTCAGCCTGCGCCGCGCGCGCAGGCTGACGATCCACCCGGAGACT
The DNA here is from genome assembly GCA_036497385.1 of Candidatus Angelobacter sp. Taxonomy (GTDB): domain Bacteria; phylum Acidobacteriota; class Terriglobia; order Terriglobales; family Acidobacteriaceae; genus Angelobacter. Next base: position 6,312 of record DASXJO010000840.1, read on the forward strand.
GTTAGCCAGATCGCATCGGTTAATCTGCCGCCGCCACCAAACCTTGCTTCGATCCTTATCGGCTCACTTCGTCTTCTTCGGCTTGGCTGCGGGACTCGCGCCCGCCAGTTTGTCGGCGGTCACAAATATTGGCTCGATATCGGTGGGAACGCCCTTGAGCCGTTCCAGCGCTTTCTGCACTTCAGGACGCAGCACCATCATGTCACTCATCAATTTTTTTGTGCCGGCATGATCGCCGGTGGCTTCCAGCGTGAGCAGATCGTGATCAAGGCCCGCGACGGCGTCTTTGATCTTGCCCAGGTCCACGCTGAACGTGCCATCAGAGTTTGCGACGAACGCGCCTTTATCCAGAAAATAATTGAACTGCACAGCCATGCCTTTAGCGTGCGAATCCTGCAAGCCAAAGCGCAGCGTGCGGAATGAAGACGCAAGATACGTGGTATAGAGTTTGCGCTCAGCGTCTGGCCCATGCGGCAGCGGCGCCTGAACTGCGCCTTTATCGGCCTGCGTCATCAGGTATTGCAGCGCGAAGAGGCCGGTCACGTCGGCTTTGGCTTCTTCAATGGCGCTGTAAAGTTCTTTCAACTCCAGGCGCGGGTTGGTGTCACGGCCGTTCGCTTTGATCTGGTGCGGGCCAAGGCCATGCGTGAGCTCGTGGGCGACAATGTGGGTAAAGAACAATTCAAAGCTCAGGTCCTGCTGCGCCGCCGGTTGCAGCACCACTTTCGATATCGGCTCCAGCGTGGACTTGAATTTTGCTTCCTGAATATTCTTGAGCATCACGCGCTTGCTGCCCTTTTGCTGGACAACTTTATCGTCATTGGGCAGGTTGTAAGCCGCGGTCTGTACGCCATGGTTGCCG
>DASXJO010000841.1:0-3008 GCA_036497385.1 Candidatus Angelobacter sp.
GGCGGCAGCCACGTACATGCGGCAGTGGTATCCGGCTATGCCGGAGATCGTCTGGATGGTGGCGTTTGGCCTTTTTCTGCTCGCAATCAACCTCTTTTCCGTTGGCCATTACGGCACGTTTGAATACTGGTTTGCCCTGCTGAAAGTTGTCACGATTTTCGTCTTTATCGTGATGGGTGCTGCGTTGCTTTTTGCCGGCAAGGTGCAGCCGCAATATGTGGCCAGCGGCGGCTTTGCTCCTCGGGGCTGGTCCGCGCCACTGCTGGCAATTTCTTTTGGGCTTTATAGTTTTCTGGGCATTGAGATGGTGGCGATTTCCTCGGGCGAAGCCCGCTCGCGCAAGGACGTGGCGCGGGCAACGCGCATCGCCTTCGCCACGCTGGTCCTGGTCTATGTGGGAGCCATGGCAGTGCTGGTAGGCGTAATGCCGTGGAGAAATGCGGGCGTCTCTGAAAGTCCGTTCGTGACTGTATTCAAAGTCGCTGGAATTCCCGCGGCAGGCTTCATCATGAATTTTGTCGTGCTTACAGCCGCGCTCTCTGGCGCGAACGCCAGTCTTTACGTTGCGTCACGCATGTTGTTTGCCCTGGCGCGCTCGGGATACGCTCCACAACGCATGGGTGTCCTCAATCAACATGGCGTGCCCATGGGCGCGTTGCTCGCATCCATGGCGGGAATCGTGGGTGCCATTTTGCTGCAACTGCGTACCGGCAACGCTTATCTTTACATCATCAATGCAGCCTTGGTAGGAGGAATGATCGCGTGGCTGGTTTCGCTGCTGGCGCACGTCCGCTTCCGGCGAACTGTCTCCGATGCTCAATTGGCAGAGGCCGGTCTACGCTCCCCGCTGGGAGGCATCGGCTCTATCCTGGGATTCATTGCGATTGTGGCCGCGATTGCCTGCACGTGGTGGGTATCGCAATCCAGCGTTGCCGCCAAGAGCGCGGGGATATATCTGGTGGTGCTGACGGCGGTGTATTTGCTGGTGCTAGCAAGGTCCAAGAGCAACATGGATGATAAATAAGGAATAAGTAGAGGAAAAAGTAGAGCAAGACATGGTAAGCCGCCGGTCGGAACCATGCGCAAAAAATAAAGGCAGCATATGCAGGAGTGCATCTGCTGCCTTGATTGACCACATTGAAGCAGGTTTACGGCCACGGCTCAACGTTCACCAGGTTGCCGTTAAATCTATGGAAGGTGAAGCCCTGGAACGGAGGTGTTTCGAAATACTCTTCGTCCTGGTCCTTCAGAATAGAGATGGTGGTTTCCTGGCCCAGCAGATTGGAATTGTTGGCGTCCGTGCGCCAATGAACGCCGGCGATGTTGCGGGCCTGCGAAATGTTGGACGCCAATTTGTTCAGCTCGCCGCCAACGGTCAGCACCGCTCCGGAGGGGTCGATAAACGGAGCCAATGTTTGTCCGCTTGGGTCATTGGGATCCACCATGACTGGGTCTTTGATTGGTTGATTCTCGTCAAAGAGCGCCTTCAACATCGTGACGCAAGCGCCGGCCTTGGTGGCATGCCCTGATCCGTAGGAGCTGTGCATTGGCGAGCCTTCCGGAAAGGCAAGGGGAAGAAGATAGGTGCCGTATTTGCTAAAGACTCGGCCCAGCACCGGATCATTGAGAAAATCCGGATGAAAGGGGAAGGTGTCGAGACCGCGGCGTTGCACCTCCGCCCAGCCGCCGTATTCTTCCGGCCGCAGCCGCCGGTGCACCAGCCATTTCTGATACCAGATATTCTTGCCTGCGGGCACCGATACCCGTGCTATCTGGGTCGTGAACCAGGGACCGCCAAATGTAGCAAAACCAGTCTGGGCCAGCGAATCAGCGGCGGTGAGCATGGCCCCAGCGGGCGATTGACCGGTACCGTCATCAATCGTCGGACCGTAAGGATTGCCGTTTTCCGGCCCTTCAATGTTTAGTTTGTATCCCCCGCCGATCAGGAACAACGCAGCCAGGAGATAGTGGTTGTAGCCTTCCAGATCAAAGTGCACCAGCGTCGTGAGATCGCGTCCGGTCCTGATGAAGTGGCGAGAGCTGAAGTCGGGAACGGTCCGCGGAACATCACAACCCTGGTGGACCGTTTTCCAGTTGGCAAAGGTGGTTACGTAATCCTGGAGCGGCACCGATGCCACGCGCGCATCGAGAGACTGGGCCCCGTAATGCTGTGATTGCAGAAGGAACTGAGAAACGTAAGGCCCCACCGTGCAGCCCGGGTAGCTATCGCGGAACAAATTTTTCGGAGTGACCGGTTGGGGTCCGGTGTAATCCGTCCCGAACCGGGTGAGATCATTCGCCGCATCGATAGCAGTCTGGTTATTCGGGTAATCACTGAACGCTACATCGCGCAGCAAAGCCGCCCAGTACAGTTCAACCGCTTCGGCTGCTTCCTGCCGGCTGGCGAATTTGGGCGCAATAGGGAATCCCTGCCCTGACCCGGGAACTGCCTGAATCTGGTGGGAATCCGTGCCTTCCAGTTCGTACGCATATCCACCAAGAGGATTGACCATGCGCCGTGCCATCGTGAGATCGGAACAACCGAATTGCGACCTCAGGTTCTCAAACGCGGCAAATGTGCCGGTCTTAATGGCAGTGAGTAATGCCTGATAAGCGCTGGGGTTGACCAAGCCGGTAGTAGCGTTCTGCAAGAGTCCTTTGGTGAAGCTGGCAAAATAGTTGTGGCTGGCATACAGGTCTTCGTCCTTATTGTCCGGGTGATCGGGAATTGGCAGATTGTGCTCGGCAGTTGACGATTCATTCCGATTTTCAAAGGACGCGTCAGCTCGAACTGGTCCGGTCTGAGGACCAATGTCTGTCGCAGAGAGTTGCGTGCTTCTGGACGACACTATGATTGGTTCCAGTCCAACCAGTGCGGTTGTTACGCTGACCGCCGCCGCTCCTTTAATAAAGGTCCTCCGGCCTATCTCCATATCCAGGGAGTGATCTGGTTTTACGTTCGACTCGTCCGGTTTTATGTTCAATGTATCCACTTGAGTGCTCAATTT
>DASXJO010000842.1:0-4105 GCA_036497385.1 Candidatus Angelobacter sp.
TGCTCTTGAGATAGGTCAAGGTTTTTGGTCCTAAGAGAACGTCCAGCGAACACTCAAGGCCGCCTCAGTTTTGGCGACGGTGACCAAATTGATTTTCGCAGCGGCCTAATTTGAAGAACCGCCGGTTGTGGTTAGGATGGCGGCCTTCGGTCGGCTCAAGCCTCACAGGGCGGCAGGACCGAAAAAAATATTGGAGTAGGCATACATGGCGTTACCATCATTCTCAGTGCCTCCCGGCATTCAAAGCGCGATTAGCCACATTTCCATTCCCGGGGAGCCGGTCATTCCCGGCAACCCAGTTATTCCTGGGAATCCGGTCTTTGATGGCGGACCCGCGGCCCAAATCATTGCGACGATTTTCCATCAGGATACGGTTGACGTTCTCGGCGTTGCGCCTCACGACCCGCTGATAGGCTGATTTCCAAACGCAATAATATTAAGGGGCCGCCTCAGTTGGCGGCCTCTTTGTCTAGATTCGGATCATCAAACGGTAACTGCAGGGTATCACCCCTCCGAGGCAATACCTGATCGACCATATGCAGAAACCGCTGCCACCCGTAGCCGTTCGCTATCGCGAGGCGCTGGAACATCATCAAGCTGTGAAGATGCTGAGCAAGCATCGGATCGCCCACATCCTCGGTCAGCCATTGATGCAACTTGTTCGGGCGATGCCCATTTTCCTTCCTCGGCGTCTCTCCCGGAAGGCAGTAGTCGATAACGAGTCCACCGCCTCCAGTGGGCTTTCCGATGGGGTTCCGATCCCGACGATGGTGGCTCCGGATAGTCGCCGAAACAATTCCTCATCTCCGCATGAATGGTTCGGGTCCGGCATTGCCGGGATTACCCGCACCGCCCCTAAGTGGTCCCTTTCACTCAGAACGAGTGGCCCCTTTTAGGTAAGAGGCTGGCAATAGGGGCCAGCACCGTCCGGTAGGTAATGGCCGAATTAGGCCACTCGCAGATTCAAAACAGCCACTCGCTGGCCGGCGCGCATGTCGGGGCTTGTGCAGCGGGGGGGGGCCGTGGAGGTACGCCGGTTATCACACTGGCCCGGCGCAGGACTATGAATTGCCGCAAAATCAGCCCCCGGCCCGCGCGACCTTGCCGCTGCCAGAGGGGGTGGTTGCGCTTGAGATTCCACCGGACCTATCGCGCAAAAGCTTTGAGGCGCTGAAGTCTTGGGTGAACCTAATGGTGACACTGGCAGAGCCTGGGCCACCCGAAGTGACTGGGCACATGCCGACAGAAGACCCAAAATGAAAGAGGCCGCCAACTGAGACTGTCCCGAACTACTACCTAAAGCGCGGTCTTGATCGCACTCGCCTTTGCCGTCTTGAGACAACTTGGGCAGTGTGAACCCGCCGCCACAGTTGACGGAGTTCAAACATTCCGGCAGCGAGGACGGCCCTAATTTCAAAAATCCTCGCAAGGCGACGATCGAGCAAATCCATTTTCAAACTCACGCATTCGCAAAGAATAACGGGAATCGCAGGCTGTGACGTGCATCGGCGGTAGACGTGCATCGGCGGTAATCCTCCGATGAGTTAGCCATTGTTGAAATATGGCAGCGCTACGACGCTGGATCATGATCTAGCGCAAACTTTATAAAATCAAATTAGGCCACTGCTGTTTTCAAACTAGGCCACTGATGCTCAAAACAGGCCGGTACCTACCGGACGGTACTGGCCTGTTTTTGACCCTCAGTGGACTAATTTGATTTTGGCAGGTGGCCTGGTCTGGATTTCAGCACCTTGCATGGGGTCCGGCCCAGACTGAGTCATACCGTCGCTTCTGACGAAAAGTTCAGAGGGGGGATCAATCGCCAGCCGGTCAAACAAGGCCTGCAACTCTGGCCGCAGACCGTCGCCACATAGGGCTGCGATAGAATGAAACTTGCGCATGGCGTACTCCTGTGTGTTCGGGACACGATAGGAGTTCGGGCGCAACGGACCACCCGACTGCCGACAAGGTAAGCCGCCTCAGTTGGCGGCCTCTTTCTGCGAGTGGCCTGATTCGGCCAGTACCGCATGCCCAGTACTGGCTTGTTTTGACCACTGGTAGCAGGGCTGCCGGGTACCCAGCGCCCCAACCCTAAGTTCACTTTTCGACATTTGTCCGGAACCGGACCCAGACCGCTGCGTTGTATGCGGGCATGGAGGCGGGAAATATCGTGCTCGGCAGGAACTATTTCGCGCGTCAGGCGCAAACGCTTCTCAAGTTCGCCAAATCAACATCAGACCCAAAGCTTGCGGCCGCCCTAGTCGAGAAAGCCGCCGATCTCAAATCCAGGATCGATGAATCAGGCGAGCCCGACGCGAGCCCTAAAGCGCCAGGTGTCGAGCGTCCTTCATAATCCTTCCCGAAAGCATCACATGCCATTCAAGAACCCGAGCGACACGTATCGAGCCAAGGCGCTCGCCTGCGAACATCGTGCCAAAGAAGCGTCCGATCCAGCCTCAAAGCGGGACTGGGAAGAGTTGGCAATTGAGTGGCATGCGATGGCAAATTATGCCGCAAAGGAAAGTGGCGACATAGATTTGGAATGAGCAAGGCCGCCTCAGTTGGCGGCCTCTTTCATAAGCCCTTGCCGTCGTCCTGTTGCACGACCGCTTGATGGTCGGAATCCGCACCGAGCGCCTGGAGCTTGATGAGGTGTGGTCATCCGTCGGCAAGAAGCAAAAGAACGTCAAGCGCCATGAGATCGACGCCAAGGGCGACCAGTACGTTTTCATCGGCATAGCCGGAACGCAAAAGGCCATCATTAGCTGGGGCGTCCGCGAGCGAAACACCGACAGCACCATGGACTTCCTGCACGACCTGCGCAGCCGCGTCATTGGTCAGCCTGAGATTTCGACGGATGGCTTTCATCCGTACCGCGTGGCGATCCGCGACGCCTTCGGCGACAGCGCCTCGCATGGTGTCATCGTAAAGACCTACAGCGTAACGCACCTTGTAAAGGAAGCGCAGGGCCGGTACTCGCCCGCCGCCGTAGTAGCTGCAAGCAGATCAATACATTTCAACGAGTTACGTTGAACGGCAAAACCTGTCTCTCCGCATGGGCCAGCGCCGGTTCACGTGAGACGAACGGCCTTTCAAAGAAGCTGGCAACTGCAATTTCAGCTTCAGTAATTCGAGACATCTAATGCTCCATGTAAAGGGAGACCTCAATTGGTGGTTGAGCCTTTGAATCAGGATTGCTGACCTAATTGCCTTTTTGGAGTGGCCTATTTTGAAATCGCGGGTGGCCTAATTCGGCCAGTACTGCATGCCCCGTACTGGTCTGTCTCGACCCTCAGCGGCCTAATTGAAAACAGCACTGGCCTAATTGAAATTTCAATTCAACAACAGTAACATGCCGCCTAGGGCAATTTGTGCCCTGTAGTCGTAGCGTTCATTTAAGTTGGAGGTCTCAAATGAGTTCTCTTCAGCAGCATATTGCAGCCATCACTAACCTCATGGGTCAATTACGCGAATTGGACCGACTGCACGATCGGATCAGGAGAGCGCAGCTAGCGGCCCGAAGATCGCGGCGGAGACACCGGCGGATAGACCATAGAAAAAGAAGGCGCACTTAGAATAAAAGGCCGCCTCAGCTGGCGGCCTCTTTCGCGCTATTAATTGTTTTTGCCAATTCTCGCGGTCGCCCTCGATCGCCCGCCCACTGGCGCTTGTTACGCTGGCCGCCGCGCATCTGCGTTACCTTGCCGATTTCCATAATGCGCTCAGATGACACGGCCTTAGCAGCCGGGATAAACGCCAGTTCGTTTTGCTCCATGTGATCGCGTAGGTTCGTCTTCGCAGGCAAACCGCGCTGGCGCCCGCAGCTGATAGGTCTCCCACCGAGAAGCCCACATGGACCGCTTCAGTACGATAGCCGCTATTCAGGCCGGGAAAGACATTCCGCAATTACATGACCAAAGAAACGGCCCCAGCGCGGGGCTGGCGCACTGAGGCCGTCTTATTTCTGGATGCCATAGGTCGGCTGTGGCATCCGCCGCTAAGCGATCAAACATCGCCGGTTTGAGCTGTTCGTTTTTGACCACTTGTCCTAAATTTTTTGCCTTTTCCACTATTTATTGAGAGCCAACGTGCCGGCCAAACCGGC
>DASXJO010000843.1:0-1929 GCA_036497385.1 Candidatus Angelobacter sp.
CCGACGAGCATGTGTATCTCCGTGCTTCGCTGTCGGCACAATTCAAACTGTCTGCAGCGCAAGGAAAGGACACCTACGGTTTCTTTCCCTTGCATCCCTTTCTTCCCTTCAACCTCCAGCACACCGTGCGCTCGCCGTGCAATTTCATCTCATGCCTCTTCCGGCACAATGAGCAAGCACCGGCTCCGCTTGCGTGCATGAGATGGAGAGTGATATATCACCTCCATGAATAGGACCACCGTAAGGCGATCACCCGGCCATAAAGGCACCCCGCAAGCGGAGCCGAAATCGAAGCTACCACAGACTGTCGCCGATGTCTTGAATCGTCACACCGTTCTGCAAGTCGAATCCATTGACCGAATGTATTTAAACGTCCTTGTGAGGCGGCTGCAGATCCTGGAAGGAGCGCTGCGATTCATCCGCCAGCAGAGGAAATCCCAGGTCTTATCCACCAACGCCATCGAACCTATGACACGGGCTTTTGTCCAGCGCATCGAGCAGTTCCTCAAGGACAATCAGATCCCCCTGGTAACCTTCGAAAAAGGCCAGCGTAAGGATCAGGTCGCCGCCGAGCTTCGCGCGAAATTTCCTCTGCGTGAGGGTGTCGTTTTTGTTGGCAAGGCTCAAGAGAAGTGCACGCTCTATCGCACGGAGAAGCGCCACAACCCCAAGAAGAATACCAGCTACGCCTGGATCGTCAAATCTACTGCCCTGGTCAATCACTACTACTTTTATTGCGTCGACGAGAACTTCGGCCCCTTTTTCCTGAAGTTCTGTTCCTACTTCCCCTACAACGCCAAGCTCTGCCTAAACGGGCACGAATACGCCAAACGTCAGTTGGAACGAGCAAAAATCCCCTACCAGGCGTTGGACAATGGCATCCAGTCCTGCGCCAACCCTAAGCGCCTCCAAGCCATCTGCGACTCCTTGTCGGCCGACAAGATCGATGCCCTCTTACGAAAGTGGCTCCGTCGGCTGCCCCATCCCTTTCCGGCCCGCGACCGCCAAGCCGGATACCGATACCAAATTTCCATCCTGCAAATTGAGCTGTCCTTGACCCAGGTCTTAGATCGTCCCGTCAGCGGGCGGATCTTCTTCGAGGAGGTGATTCGGGAAAATCTGGATATTGGCCGGCCCAAACAGGTGCAACTCATCTTCGATCGAGGTGTAACCAAAACCACTCCCGGCCGTTTTCGCACCCGGGTCATCACCGATGGCGTGATCCCCTCTCTGCACATCGACTATAAGGGAACGCGCATCAAGCAGTACCACAAGGAAGGTCAGGCGCTTCGTACCGAGACGACCATCAACAACACCCGCGACTTCTATATCGGAAAGAGCCTGGCAAACTTGCCCGCTCTCCGCAAAATCGGCTTCCAAGCCAACCGTCGCCTCCTGGAAACGGAGAGCATCACGCATGATTGCCTTCTTGCCGAAGAGACCTTCCAGCAGCTCAATTGCCCCCGCATGGTGCATGGCCAACGGGTTTCGGCTCTCCGCTTCGCCGATCCCATGGTACAGGCGATCTGGAACGCTTTGCTCGTCTTCGATCTATTACCAACGGGCTTCTCCAATCGCGATTTGCGCAGCAATCTGGCCGCCTTGCGAGGCCAACCCGCCGACCAGTTCACTCCAGGCCGCATGACCTATCAATTGCGACGACTGCGGCTTCACGGCCTGATCCAACGGATCCCCAACACCCACCGCTACCAACTCACCGACTTTGGTTTCCGCGTCGCCATCTTTTGCACCCGTACCTATGCCAGGATCTTGCGGCCCGGTCTCGGCCTCGTGCTGCCCACCACCTCTTCCCTCCCATGTCCGTTACGCCGCAGTTTCGACAAACTTCAACAGGAGATTAACTCTTGGGTCGATCGAGCCAAACTGGCTGCCTAAAACTTGACGCAAATACATCAAGTTTTCTTCCTC
>DASXJO010000844.1:0-9126 GCA_036497385.1 Candidatus Angelobacter sp.
GGGATTGCCGGTTGCTGAATTGGAAGAAGTTTTATTTGTACCCTTTACGTCGGCGGACTGAGCTGATGATTGCTCGTTGGCCGGACTTTCATTGGCAGAATTTCCATTCGCCGACTGGTTGGGGGATTCTCCGCTTGCGGACTTTCCGCTGGCGGCTGGCAGGACCTTGGTGAAGTTCTGGCCGCCGTCGGTTGAGCGATAAACGCCGCGCTCTTTATTCGGCCCGTAAGGATGGCCAGCCACCGCGGCAAAAACCTTGTTGGGATCTCGGGGATCGACGGCGAGCTGCGGAATCTGCTGGCCGTCGCGGAGGCCAAGGTGCGTCCAGGTCTTGCCCGCGTCGGTCGATTTGTAAATGCCGTCGCCGACCGACAAGTCCGGCCGATGCAGCCCCTCACCGCTGCCAACATAGACAACATTCGGGGCCGACGCCGCTACGGCAATTGCGCCGATAGAGCCGGTTGGCTGGTCATCAAAGATCGGTTGCCAGGTGCGACCGTAGTCGTTGGTCTTCCACACTCCTCCGTTGCACACGCCAATATAAAAGACATTTGGTTGGCTGGGCACGCCGGCAACGCCGCGGGTCCGCCCGCCACGATACGGGCCAATGGAGCGCCAGTGGAGGGAGGAGAGAGCTGCCGATGGAATGGCGGCGGGCTGAGCAGCTTGTGCATTGTGCTGCTGAGCCAGGAGTTGGGCTGAAGGTTGAAAGCCGATGAGCAGTCCCGCAACGAAAATCGTCGCACAGGATTGTGAAAATGAGGGCAAGGTATCCTCCTCCAAAAGCGAAGGAGGAGGATAAATTATTAAAACCAGCGACGCAAAGGGGACTTCTTTGCCCAATGCAGTTGCGGATCAAAGCTTTAGGAGCGTTGTCTTATTTATGCGGTTTGTGTTCCTGCTTATGCTGCGTGGCCGGATTCTCCTCCGGGCATTTTTTAGGCGGCGGACAGCACTTCTGGTTGTGGAGATGTGCGTAGCGACAGGCGTCTTCCGGTTCGTAAGGCAGCATAATCTCCAACCCGTCCTCCACAAACCCCAATTCCTTTTTGATTTCCGTGAGAACATCGCAAATGGAAATGGCCAGACCAAACGGCATCGCGTTCGAAAGTCCATCCACATTGTCCGTCATGGCAAATAACAGCGCAACCGGATGTTCGCACCCAATCACGAGCGCGCCGGAATCGCCATTGGCGACGAAGGTGTCATCCGAGCCGATGAGCCACGGCTTCACGAAATTCAGTCCCCCCGACCCTTTTGCCCCTCCAATTGACGCTTGATCTAACTGGCAGATGATCTTGCCGCTCGTTACCCCCGTGGCATTGCCCAGTTTCTTGACTGCCATCCCGGGGCGGGGCTCAACCGGACACGGACAAGAAATGTCGATTCCCTCGTAAAACGGTTCAATATCGCTCGGATCGTCTACTTTCGCTACCGCGGCATCCACGAGGTTCTCCTCAAACTTCTCGCCCACAAAGTTTACCCGGCGGCTGATCAGCGTCTGTCCTGCCCCACGCACCTCGACACTTTCCAGGTCTTGTCTTCTTTGCAGAAGGATATGCTTGTTGGAGAGCAGCCAGGCATCTCTGGGCGTTTCCGCCCTCTTCCGCTTTTTATCGCGCGGCTTTTTCTCGCCTGGCTTTTCGTCTTTGCTCTTCCCGTCCTTGACCTTCTTTTCAATGCGCTTCAGGAACGCCCCAATCGTTCCATAGGGACTCTCGCCAATGTCCGGGGAGGTGGAGAATACCCGGGCACCGGGACGCAGAAGAGTGCTCGAACGAACGCAAACTCCAGTTTGGAATTGACGAAAAGGTCCTATGATAATTTGCTTGCATTGGCACTCCAGTTTCCTGACTTCCTTGCTCACGTCCGCCGCCCCCCATCGCTCCAAAGAGCTTACGAACTCCAGAGATGTCGTCTCTTTGTTGTCTAATGCAAACTGTTTTTGATACTCAATCCTGCGAACAAGCTCGTCGATCCACTCGGAAATGTCACATTGCCGTTGCATAAACAGCAACAGGTGCGGCGGCCCATCGCTCTCTGTCCCGGTTTTGCAGTCGAATGTTGTCCCTGCAAGGCAGCACCTTCCAAATCCAAGCCAATCGCCGTACCCCTCAGCTGCCCGGTCTTCCCAAAGCTGTTCTACCCCGGCGCGAATAATCCGGTCGTTCCAATTAAGCGATGCTTCCATATGCTGCCCTTTCCCTAGTTCAGTGTAGACAGGTGAAATCAGATGACTGATAACTTACAAGATTCCATTGGGCCCGCCGCAGACGGGACCGCCCGCGCCACCGCCAATGTCCACCGCTTCAAACAGTTTTCTTTGCCGCGACTCGAAAAGCAGTTGCAGAACGTCGGGGTCGCGCGAATCCAGCGTCGAAGTTTCGCCCGGGAGTACCCCGGGGAGGATCAGGTCGTTGATCTTAGGCTCTGTGTTGCTGTCCAGAAGTTCGCAGTCGTGCAGACCCAGGAACTTCAGGCCGGTATTGAATTCGCGAAGATTGTGTCCTGCGGGCACCTCTTCCTGCGGTTCGTCATAAATATGCAGAGTGGATACCACTCGACCGAGTTCCGGTATCGGAGTGGGTGTCGGAGCCGGAGGAGGGCAGTCCCACACGGAACGCCCGTACTCGTTTGTCAGGGCGACCTTGGTAAAGTCTGAAAATCTGTATTCGAATACCCGCAGCCCTGAAACCACGGTGGGGAACCTGATGAACCGGCCTTTGAAATTCTCATTGCAGGAAGTGTGGCTGACCGCTCCCTGATTGAAATGGTAGATGTGTTTGGGGCGGGGAAGCGTGATAATGGCCCGCAAAGGTATTTGTGAGGCGTTGGGAAGAGCTGACAATCTCGCGATAAAATTCAATCCTTCATCCAGCCGGGCGTTGGCCGGCTCCACACCCACCAATTGCATGCGCACTGGAGGCCTGCCGATTCGCGGCGGTTTTATTTCTCGTTCCAGCAGCCAGTTTCCATAAAGATATTTGTGCTCGTCACCTACGTCGAGCATGTGCGCCAGGAACCCCAGCTTACCGACGTCAATCAAGCAGATGAGCCCGTGAAGAAAGACATACACGGTGCGAGTGAGGTAATTTTGGTAGTCGAAAGGAGAATCTAATGGTGTTATCACCGCGCGTATGCTCCTGAAGGGGTTTTTCCATAGGAGAAGAACGCTCACGGCAAAGATTTCCCTTTTGGAAAATTCAGACGTTAAGAACGGGTCTTTTCATGGTCTGCCAAACACCCGAAACCCCGCCCAATAGTAGGGGTGAGGCTTGGTTTTGCGAACCGTCATGGCGGCCTGGCGGAGGGCTTCGGCGGGTGGAGAGCCCTGAATAAGCTGCTCGTAGAAGGCGGCCATCAAGTGAGCCGTTTCCTGGGAATCTACCTCCCAATTGGCGGCGATCACGCGGTTAGCCCCGGATTCCAGGAAAGCCATGGTCAAGCTGTCCAAATTAACGATGCCCGATTCTTCGCCCACGCCTGACGAGCAAGCCGACAACACAACCAATTGCATCCGGTGCAGGTCAATACCCGCTATTTCCTTGGCTGTCAGATATGACTTATCAAGAGGGGTTCCCCTCGCGGACGCCAGAAGCAGGGCGCCAAAGCCTCCATAGCTGATCCCATGGCCAGCGAAATGGAAGAGCGTGGCCTGCTCCGCATTAGTTCTGAATGCGTCTTCCGTTGCCCGATTACCGGATAGGAGCACGGAATGAGGAAGATGTCGAGATAAGTCCCGGGCTTCCAAGGCGGCATCCGGAAGCGAAGGATACTGCCGAGCAAGGTCTCCCTGCAGTTGCGGTGAGCCGAAAATCAGGGCGCGGGAAAGATCGACTTGCGAATTGTATTTTTGCCCAAGGACTTCCGCTAGCCCTATCGTCTGGCAAAACGCAAACCGCTCCACCAGGGGATGATTGCCGCGGTCTTCCAGAGCACCCCAGGGAATGCCGGCCAAAGCACCCTCAGCGTCGATCACAAGCGTTCCATTCGGAGGCAGCTTGTCGGCAAACGGCTGCAAGAGCAAACTATACAGCTCATGGCCGGTTGCGGAAATGATAGCCGGCGGCGAATCTCGCCGCGCGACTAGTTCAGCGAAACGCGAGGCCAGAGGGAGGGTGGGGTTCTCCTCTATCCAGTGTTGGTCCACTGTACCATCCTCATGGACCATCCATCCGGATATTTTCCCCGGTAAGAACGCATATACAAGGATGCTTATGTCCTTCTTCATGACAGGGAATGGATCCGGCGATGTGCTGGAAGAACATGAAGGGTTTTTGAGCTGGGTCTGAACATCGGTGATGCTGCGGCTGGATCGGAATTGCTCCCAGATCTTGAGCGCTTCCAGAGGACGGTTGAACTTGAGCAGGACTGCTGTCATGCCGCGCCAGGCCGGTTCTATTTCACGCAATGCGTTGTCTCTTTGGGCGCGATCATTGACCGACTGCAGGTGATCCCAGTTCTCGGTAATGGATTGGCTGTAGCTGCTGCATGCCTCTTGCAGCCTGTTGAGGGCGAGGTAAGCATTGCCCAACGCCGGGAAAAGGGGGCGCCGCACGTCTCCGATCAGCTCATTGTACGGCCACTGAAAAGGGGCCGTCATTTGCTGAAGGCGGGCCAATCCTTCTGCCGGATGTCCGTTCGAGATTAAGGCGGTGGCGTGGATTACCTCGTGTTCTTCTTTGAATCCTACTGTTTCCTGCGGGTCCAGCCTGGCGAATTCTTCGCGCATCGCAGCGAAACTTGCTTCGGCTTCGGAAAACAGTTTCGCTTCCAGTTCGCGAACACCGAGATATGACAACATTCCGGCGTGCAGGTATACGGCATCCTGTTCCTTGATCAGCAGCGCGCCCTCGCGCAGCAGGGCGACCGCAGTATTCTGGTTGCCGGTTTGGTGTGCAGAGTCGGCCAGCGTGTAATAGAGGGAATAGCCGCGCAGTGCGGGCAAAGGTTGACTCCAGAATGCTCGCAGCCCCCTTTCGCCCCGGCGCCATAGCGTCAATCGGCTGTCGGCGCTGACATATTCCTCGGTCATGAAGCCAATCGCCCTGAGTCGCAGGCCTGCATAGCCGGTCTTGGCGGTAATCCAGTCATAAACTTCTTTCCGCGAATTGATTACGTTTTCCTCTCGCGTGCGAGTGCGACAAGTAATGTCTTCCAGTCGCGCCTGGGCTTCTATCCACATGTAACCCCGATGCTCCGCGATAGAGAGGACCTTCTTCAAGTCAGAGACGCAAGCCTTGGATTGTGAACGCCGGTCCAGGGAATAGATAATCTCAAGTTGCGCTCGAAGAGCTCCGGCGGCATTATGGGAGTGGAGAAAGAAAATCTCTGATTCCTGGGCCAACTCGGCGGCATGAATGTATTCTCCCTTGACGTTTGAGCGCACGGCAAAAGCCAGACTCTTAAATGCATCACGGGCGCCGGTGGACGGCTTCATTTTCATTACATCCAACAGCCATCGATCATGATGATCAGCAAGGAGCATGCTGCCAAGATGCTCCAGAGCAAGCTTGGACGCAGGCGAGTCAAACATTTCGGGGAGCCAATGCTCAACCGCCGCACCAAGTGCAAGTTCGTCGCCTGAGGAGTCATTTCCTTGAGCTAGAAATGAGTCAGGCGAGGTAGTCAAATTTATTATTCTCTGCTTGCGCTCTCTGATGCGACGTTGGAGCGTCGCCAAACGGGCCTGATCTTCTGCTCGCCATTCCGCTGCATGATCTAATTTTTCCGCTTGCGTCCATCGCTCCTCGGCCTGAATCGGGAGTTGGGCTTCCTCGAAAAGCAGAGCGGAATCAAAAAGGATCTCAGGTGATTGGCTATGCCTAGCCGACCGCAGTACGGCCTCAAGGGCAGCTTCATAATCTAACGCGCCTTGCCTCTCAAGTTGGGGATCCGTACTAGCATCCAGCGCAAATGCAACCCCAAGCTCCAAGTTCAAGGAAGGGTTATCTGGGCCCAAAAGCAAGGCCAGCTTATATTCTTGAATCGCTTCTGACGGTCTGCATAGCAGCAGATCAACACGACCGAGTTGCTGCAATAATTGAGTGGTTCGCCCGGTACGTATTTCCGCTTGCGCAATTTTTAGTCGAGACTCCGCAAGTTTGTCTTCTGGAATGGCGGTGCAGCCAGGGGCAGATTCTTGAAACTTTATTGCTGAGAAGCCGGCGTCGATCCAACGATAGGGGAATGGCCGGTACTGGATGTAAAGTCTGTTTAGGGCATTTGTGGCTGACCAAATAAGATAGTGAGGCCAGACAAGCCAGACAAGAATGCCCGCAGTCAGCAACAAGGCGCAAGATACCTGGAGAGTTCTGAGCCTCATGGATGGCAAAGGGAGTATACAACGAGTACTTTTTTGCCGAGAATCAGAGCATTAATGCAGATGGGATTTGACCCGATCAGGACTTAGTTGAGATCGCCCAAATCAGTAAGGTTCTTCTGAGCTTCTGCCAGCCAATGAACGTCCTTTTCTGTTTTCAAGAATGTTTTCCAGTCGTCTGCGGCTTTATCTTTGGCATTCAGCCGCTCATAAACGAGAGCACGATTGAAACGCGCAACGGTATTGGTAGGCTCGCGCTGCAAAACACCACCTAGTAGATCGCGAGATTTTTCATAACTCTCCTGGCTGTGAGTCTGCTCGCCTTGACCAAAGTATGCAATTGCCAGATCAAGCAACAAGGGAGCTGAGCTGGGATGTGACCGTACTGCTTGCTCCAAAGCGGGAATCGCAATCTGCGGGTGGCCGGCTATTATTTCCTTTTCCGCGACTACCCGGATCCAAGCGGTTTCTTGCAATGTTTTTTCTGTCTGGCGTCCCACAGCGATCTCAGCTTGCATAAGCGAAGTTGACTTGGCTTCAAACATGGTCCCGCGCTGCACTGAATATTGGCCCCATGCCGCTCCGGGCCACCTCAATACAATCGGTCGCTCCTCGGTGTACGCCTGGGCAATAAGCGCCTCTACCTTTTTCGGAGTGTCGCGCTGGGTGTACCAGATGCTGAAGGCCGTGACGGCAACGACCGCCGCGCTGACGGGAACCAAGGCCCATTTCCAGAAGAAGAGTTTGCGTCCTGTCGTTGTTGCGGTTGATCCCTTAAACGATTTCTGCTGCGAAGATTGTTTGTCGGCAGCGCTTGTATCGGCGGTATCCGCGCTCGTCTTTACAGCAGTCCCCGCTGTTTCCAGCATTTGTCGCGCAGTATTCTTTTGCCACTCGGTGGATGAGTTCCTCAGGTTGGCCAAAGTTGCCTGCTCTTCTGGGGTGAAGTCGTCAGAGAAAATCTCTGTATAAGTCCGGAGCAGGGGGCCGCAATGGTCGCAGGTGGAGGCGTGCTGAAGGAGCCTGGTTGTTAGAGCATCACCAGTGGCGGGAGCAGCGTCGTCAGGGGTAAGGCCGGCTGCGAGTCGGCGAAGGGCGTCGTCGCTGGGGCATTCCGGGGTGGCAGCCGTTCTCACCTGGGGATCCGCCGGGTACTTTGGGTTCGCGAATTTCGAGTCCGCGAGAGCTGAGTCTGTAGGCCTGGCATCCGGCGCTGGCCCAGAGAGCAGCGCGAAGCGGTGACGATGAAAATCGAGCACGCGGTTGCGGCAGGAAGCACAGTCGGCGAGGTGGGCTTCAACGCGTTGATCGCTAGCGCTTTGATCAGTAACTTGCTGATCAATTCGCTGATCAAAAAGACTCTTACCATCGCTGCTCTGATGATTTGCGCGCTGATGCTCGTCACGCTGGGCCGCTTCCGGTCCCGCACCGGAAGTTCGATTCCCATAGTTTTCAATTTGAGCACTGCTCAAATGCTCAGATTGTTCAGTCACTGGTCCCACATCTCCCTTATATGAACGTAGTTCTAGCGGTCTTTCCTTTCATTTCATTGCCCGGCGCTAGCAGCGTCTTTACAGTTCTTTGCCGTTCGAGGAAAACCGGTTTGCAGATCGACAAATGCCTTGCCGGCGGGAATCCGCCTTTGAGGCCGTCAAAAAGCTCTTTTCCGGATTAAAAAACCGCTTCAAGTTAAAATCTCTTTGCGCAATCTGTTTTCTCGCGAACCAGGCATTCAAACTTTATGATCGGACAGAAGTATATGCGAACTTGAGAGTTTATCCGCCAGTAGCCCTCTTTTTAGGTGGCGGAGGATCTGTGAAGCACGCCTTGACGTAGCGGGTAAGCCGCAGCAGCGTGCTCTCAACACCTTTTGTGCCAAGTGTGATATCGGGCAGCTGAGAAATTGCCTTGGCGGTGAGTCCCTGGCGGTAGTAAAGCCAGAAGATGGCGTGGTCGCGGACGAAATTTGGCTCCGAAGCCAGCTTGTCCAGGCAGTGATCGATTTGTCCCATCAGGATGGCATTCTCCGCGAGCTGAGTTGGATGGGAACCGGAAGGCGGCGGCATCCTAGATTCGTCAAAATCCTCTTCGTCCTGTCCGGAGCCGTGTTTTTGGCTGTTCTGTACGCGGAAGTAATCTTCGACTACATGGGAGGCCACAACTTTTAAAAAGCCGAAGAAGCCGTGATCGTCCTTAAAGCTAAAGTTCCGCAAAGCCCTGAAGTTATTGGCGCATAATTTTAGAAAGGTTTCCTGGACCAAGTCATCGATAAGGTCAGGTTTGGGGCGTTTGCGCCTGAAGACACACTTAGTGACAACACCCGCGATCAGCGGCTGGAACCGGCGTACAAATTCATTCCAGCCAGCTTCATCTTGCGAGTTGAGACAATACGAGACTAGTTCTTTTACAGACAGCTTTCGAGGGTCCATCGGGGAGTGGCGTGAATTCTAAACTACTCACATCAAAGGGCAAGCACTTTTTGCGTAGGAGCAGCATTTTTCTGGCTCTGCCGCAATTATTAGTGAGTTCTTAGATCAACCTTGGATCAATGTAGGCTGGCTGGACGCTTTTTAGGCAGTAACTATGACTGCGATGAGGTTGGCGGGAAGCGGTGGCGCAATGTCTGAGTTAGTGCGCGATTGGCGGGCTGGGATACAAGTTCCAGGGGCGAGCTGCGATATTTCCAGGCCAGCCAGAAGGTGACAATCAGAAAAGTGCCGGTGATCGCAAAGTTCTGCCAGGCGTTGAGTGCCCACTGGCCGTGCCAAGCCAGTTGGACTGAATTGGAGAAAGGCTTGAGGTAA
>DASXJO010000845.1:0-1569 GCA_036497385.1 Candidatus Angelobacter sp.
AGTTTGTGGATCGGGATGGCAACTGCTGACCAGTTCGCCCGCAGACACTACACGCCCAGATAGCGTGCAGGCGGTCGAAATTTCCGGTCGAGAAGCTTTGCCGGTGAGCGCTCCGGTGGATTTGCCGGGTACGGTGGAAGCTTTATGGACCGCAGGCAATTATGGTCAGCTGGTGAATGGTGTGTTGCATTCGCAGCAAGGAAAGTATGAAGCGTTTACTCTTACAGTTATTTGCAATCAGTAGCTTGGTGCTGCTGGCGGTTGCAGCGTTTGGCGGCTCGCGTCCGCGATACGGCGGAACTGTGCGCATTCTCCTTCATGACCGTGTGCTTTCGATTGATCCTTTGAGCGATGAAGACCGGCCAGCCACGCGTGACCGCATGGCCGCGCTGGCGTTTGAGAACCTGACGGAAGTTGACGCGCAGGGCCGTTTGCGGCCGGGGCTGGCTGTGACGTGGCATGCGGACCAATCAAAACGCGCATGGCAATTTCGGCTCAGGCTGGCGAATTTCCATGACGGTACGGTTCTTACCGCTGCGGATGTTGCGGCGAGTTTAGCGAAAAGCAATCCTGCTTGGAAATATTCTGCTCTCGACAGACAGACTGTATCGATCGAAACGCCTTACGCCGTGCAGCAGATGCTGGAGCTGCTGGCGTTGCCGCGATATGCAATCCTCAAACGTCAGGCCGACAGCAACAATGGAACGATCCTGATTGGCACAGGGAGCTACAAACTCAACCAGTGGCAATCCGGCGAACACGCGCAGTTCACGGCCAATGAAGATTATTGGGGAGGACGGCCTTATGCCGACGCGATTGAATTCCAGATGGGCGCATCACTTCGCGACCAACTCATGGACCGCCAGCTTGGCTCATTTGCAGCGACAGAACTGAGCGTTGACCAGATTCGCAATGTCGAACAGAACAACCAGACCGTTACGCTATCACGCCCTGCCGATCTGCTGGCCCTTGTCTTCGTGCAGCCGGAGTCCGGCGGAAGACCGGGCAGGAAGCCGATCGATGCACGCGTGCGGCAGGCGCTGGGACTAACGATCAATCGCGCCGCCATCAGCAATGTTATTTTTCAGCGCAGGGCCATCCCCGCTTCCGGAGTGCTTCCGCAGTGGCTTACGGGATACGAGTTCATGTTGGGCGGAGCCACAGATCTTAATCGGGCGAAAGAGCTGCGCGCAGACGCTGCGGCGTTTGTGGTGATCAATCTAATCGCGCTCGCGTACGATTTTGCCGACCCTCTGGCGCGGCTGGCCGCCGAGCGTATTGCCGTTGACGCGCGCGAGGCCGGCATCATCGTTCAGCCCTATGCTGAGTCCCATCTCTATAGCAAAGCGGCGCGGGCTTCCATCAATGCAGATGCTGTTCTTCTGCGCGTGCCGTTACAATCAGTCGATCCTTCGGTTGCGCTGCTGGCGCGTACTGAAGATTTGGGCCTTTCTCCAGAAAGCGCGCCGACGATTCTTGGCGCCACACGCCTTGAGGACCTGCTGGAGATAGAACGCAAATTGCTGGAGACGAACCGCGTGCTGCCTGTGGCGCATGTTCCCCAGGTGC
>DASXJO010000846.1:0-2239 GCA_036497385.1 Candidatus Angelobacter sp.
CCGCGATTGGCCAGATGCTTGCCGTTGGCGTCGATGCCATTCCGATGGTCGGCATAATGGCCATTTGTAGTGGGTTCATTCTCGCTATGCAGGGGGCATCTGAGTTGCGTCAGTTCGGCGCAGTTCAATTTGTGATCGACCTTGTAACCATCGCATTTACGCGTGAACTTGGCCCGTTGCTCACGGCAATCGCGGTTAGTGGTCGTTCCGGATCGGCATTTTCCGCCGAAATCGGCACGATGGTGGTCACCGAGGAAATCGACGCTCTCCGAACTATGGCGATCGACCCGGTGGAGTTTGTGCTCGCTCACTCTTGTCCAAATTAGTTTTTGAGCAGCAAGCCCAAGTGGCAGACTGAAGGCGGATGCGGCGGGAAGCAGTGCATTCAACGACGATGAAGTCGGTAGGCTACGAACGCAAAAGCCAAGTCTTAGAAATTGAGTTCCGGTCGGGCGCGGTGTATCAGTATCTCGACGTGCCGAAGTCCGTGCACGAAGGGTTGACGCGGGCCGAGTCCAAGGGCCGGTATTTCAACGAGGAAATCCGGGATGACTATGCGTTTGTGCGTGTAGGCGCCAAGTGGAGAGGGACCGCGGGCTGAGCAGGTGAATTGCAGGTTCGGGCGGCATGGAATTCTGCCGCAGTCTGCATAAGCTTTGGAGCAGGCGTAGTTGAGCCTCGGCTAGTCTGGGAGAAGTTCCAGTCAGGAAGGAATTTGAAACCGAGGAGACTAAACCATGAATCGAGTATGCAGCATATTCGCGCAGATGCTGGACTTGTTCCCTCGCGGGGAGTTCGAGGCGGCCGTTCAGAAGCACAGGGCGGAACGTCACGCCCGGGGGTTTACCAGTTGGGGGCAGTTCATCGCCATGATGTTTTGCCAGTTGGGGAACGCCAAGTCGCTGCGCGAGATCTGCCAAGGATTGGCAGCCAGCGAGGGAAAACTGCGGCACTTGGGCGTGCCGGAAGCGCCGGCGCGCTCGACCTTGGCTTACGCCAATGAGCACCGTCCCTGGGAGTTGTACCAAACCGTGTTCCACCAATTACTCGGCAAATGCCAGGCGCTGGCAAAAGGCGAGAAGCGGAAATTCCGCTTCAAGAATAAACTGATGAGCCTGGATGCGAGCGTGATCGATCTGTGCGCTGAAGTGTTCGACTGGGCCAAGTTCAAACAGACCAAGGGTGCGGTCAAGCTGCATTTGTTGCTCGATCACCAAGGCTACCTGCCATCGTATGCGGTGATTACCGAAGGCGGGATGCATGAGATCCGGGTGGCTCGCCAAATGCGGTTCGAACCGGAGACAGTGCTCGTGTTCGACCGCGGCTATACCGATTATGAATGGTTCCGGGAGTTGACGGCGAAGCGGGTGTGGCTGGTGACGCGCATGAAAGACAACGCCGATTATGGCGTGTTGGAGGAGCGTGCCTTACCGGCCAATCCGGGCGGGGTCAGACGGGATGAGGTGATCTTTCTGTACAAGCTGGAGAAAGAATCGGAACCGGCAAGATGCTATATGCGGCGGATCGAATACTGGGATCAGACGCAGGAGCGCTTGCTGGTGTTCCTG
Source organism: Candidatus Angelobacter sp. (assembly GCA_036497385.1). Taxonomy (GTDB): domain Bacteria; phylum Acidobacteriota; class Terriglobia; order Terriglobales; family Acidobacteriaceae; genus Angelobacter. Next base: position 1,569 of record DASXJO010000846.1, read on the forward strand.
ACCAACAACCTGAAACTGGCGGCGTCGACGGTGGCGGCAGTGTACAAGGACCGCTGGCAGATCGAGTTGCTCTTCAAGGCGCTGAAGCAATCGTTGCGGGTCAAGACTTTTGTCGGAACTTCGGCCAATGCGCTGAAGACGCAGATTTGGACGGCATTGATCGCACTGCTGGCGATCAAGTATTTGCAGATGAAGGCACGCTTCCGGTGGTCATTGTCGAATCTGGTGGCGTTGTTGCGGCAACAGTTGTTTGTCTACCGGGACATGTGGGCCTGGTTGAATGAGCCGTTTCACGCGCCTCCGGCGGTGGCAGCGAGCCAACTGAGCTTAGAAATATGAGCCCTGGATATTGGACAGCGAAAATCGGCAGAAGCAATTGCAAAAAGGCGAGAGGAGAGCTACGACCGTCCAGCTAAGTTAGACAGCACTGTTAACCTTGAGGAAGGGTAACCTGCCCGAGCAGGCACGGCTGATAGACCCCTAAGCTCCAATGTTTTCTGTGATAGAAGAAAAGAATCCTGGCTAATTGGGACAGTAGTGGTTTTGTTGATAAGCGAGGCGTAGTCTGTCAGGAGACGTTTTTTCTCTTCCACGACCGCAAGGTGACGATCGAGATCACGCGGGTCTTTGAAAGTCCCCTGCATGCTGTACCGCTGCGCGAGATCTGCAAG
>DASXJO010000847.1:0-1641 GCA_036497385.1 Candidatus Angelobacter sp.
TTCCTTACCCGCAGGCAGGACAAGGCGCGGACCCATATGCCATCAGCATGCCTCACTCCGCAACGCCGCCTCCGCCGTCGCTGACTACGCCTCCAGGTGCCACAACTCCAACGGATGTCGCGCCACTTCCAACTCCGCCGATTGCGGCCCCAACACGCCCGGCGCGTCCTCTCAGCATTTCAATCATTGCGTGGTTCATTTTGGCCGGTTGCATCTTTCTCCCTTTCAGCATTGTCCTTCGCGCGCCCACCGTACTATTCACCGCCATATTGACAGGATGGCGTGCGGTAATCCTGCTTTCGCTCTTTGGCGCATTGCATTTGTATATGGGAATTGCTCTTCTAAAAATGAAATCATCCGGCCGGCTGGTCGGCATGGGTTATTACATCTTCGGTCTCCTGAATACTGCGATTTTTTATTTGGCTCCGGGCAGAAGCGCCCGCATCACCAGGTTGCTGGATGCGGAGCAATCCATATTTCCCTGGCTGCGGTCTGCTCAAACAGATTCCCCGTTCATGGGCGACATCACGCCTTTCCTTGTTATAGGCGCGATTTTCGGCATCGCCGTCTGCGTGGTATTTCTGTACTTCCTCATCGCAGCCAAGCCCGCATTTGATCGAGCAGCGCGTAAAGCGGGATAACGGCGGCAAGTTCCAGCCTTTCCGCATTCCTGTGCCACAGGCACTCCTGCGTGTGTCCGATCGGTTGCTGTTCTCTGCGCCTCCACGTTCCACGGTGAGTGATTTTCCGATCACCCGATTTCCCGATCAGCGGATCACCCGATCTAGCCGCGCTCGCGCGGCCCCCCTCCCCTCCTACCCCCCATCCCAGATTGGCGTAGCTTTCAGCGATGTCATCCCAGCTCATCCCAGATTGGCCTGCACTTCAGCAGTTTCACCTCGATTGGCGTAGATTTCAGGGGCCAACAAGGCTCTTGTAGCACAGCAGCCCTCGGCTGTGGCTTGTTCCAAATCCAGTTGATCCGTGTTTATCCGTGATGAGGTTTGTGCTTCAGTTTTCAGATCAGCGTTCTCAGCGTGTATCAGCGGTAAGTTCTTCTTTTCCCTCCGCTCCCTCCGCGCATTCATCACCTCGTGCTCACGGGGTATCTCCGTCACCATCTCCTCATCTTTAGCCTGCCCAAACGTGGTCTTGCCCACGTTCGCCGCCCCTATCTGAATGGAATACAACAGCAGACCAGCCATTTTTTCTGTAATCTCGCCATCAATCAGCGCCCGTTGCACCACCATCACCGCCATCTGGATTGCGTTCGCGTCCGTTAGCGCCGGAAGCGGCAGATTCTCCGCCCTTACATGCCTCATCTGGCAATGGGCGTAACAATAGATGTCGTTCTTCATCCTGGGAGATTTACAGACCGTCCCATCTTCTCTTATCCAACCGCATCGCGGCGCCTGGTCCGCCCGATGCAGGTTCTGTCGCAGGTTGCAATAAATCTGCTGTTCCAGAGCGCGCTCGTCGGTAATCTTATGGCTAGTGCTCGGGTTCCGCTCCAGATGCTCCTTCAAAGCGGCATAAGCTGCTCCAAGTTGCCGGCTCAGCCGCGCCGACTCCTCTTGAATCTTTTCTTTTTGCAGCTTCTTCTGTATCTCCCATTGGTCATGTTCCTCGTCGGTCATTTGC
>DASXJO010000848.1:0-5802 GCA_036497385.1 Candidatus Angelobacter sp.
TCCAGTTCCACCCGGAACATGGCATTCGGCAGCGGCTCAAGCACCGTCGCCATCACCTCAATCGCGTCTTCTTTGCTCACCTAGCTCCTTGAGAGTCTCGATATGGAGATCCCTCGAATCTTCTTGATGCGGGCCTGAAGGGCCGCTCTTCCAGCAGCTTTTTACTCGGTCAGCACCAGCGGGCCATTCCGCGTTACTGCCACGGTGTGCTCGAAATGCGCGCTATAGCTGCCGTCTTCGGTCACTGCAGTCCACTTATCATCCAGAACACGCGCTCCCGGCTTGCCGATATTGACCATCGGCTCAATGGCAATCACCATGCCTTCACGCAAGCGCGTTCCATGTCCTCGGGTACCAAAATTCGGCACCTGCGGATCTTCATGCAGCCGTGTTCCGATTCCGTGTCCTACAAACTCGCGCACCACGCTGAAGCCATTGGCTTCAACGTATTCCTGCACTGCCGCGCCTACATCGCCAACGGTCTTACCCAGTCTGACTTCGGCAATCGCCTTCTTCAGCGACGTTTCCGTTACGTCAAGCAGCTTTTGCAATTCTGGCGCAATCGCCTTGCCCACCGGAACGGTAATCGCTGAGTCGCCATAATAGCCATCCAGCACTACGCCGCAATCGATGGAAACAATATCGCCTTCCTTCAGCACCCGCTTTTCTGAAGGAATGCCGTGAATGATTTCATTGTTCACTGACGTGCACAGCACGCAGGGATAATCGCAATAGCCCTTGAATGCAGGCTTGGCTCCGAACTCACGAATCTTTTCTTCTGCGGCATTTTCCAGGTCCATGGTGGAAACACCGGGAGCCACCAAGGCCTTTACGGCATCCAGCACCTGGCGGACGATTTGCCCGCTGCGCTTCATCTTTGCCAGTTCAGATTGTGATTTGCAATTAATCATTCTTACTTCAACTACGCTCTTACTTGAACTACGCTCAGTTCACTTACTCGGTGGTCGCCGCGGCCGCCCCGCCTTCAATCGCGCGAAACATCTCCGCCGTGACCTTTTCAACAGGTTGATCTCCGTTGACGCGGCGCAAACGTCCATGCTTCTGGTAATACTCTTCCAGAGGCTTCGTCTGGCGCTCATAGCTTTTCAAACGCTCAGATATAACCACTTCCGTATCGTCAACGCGCTGGAACAACTGGGTGCTGCAGGTGTCGCAAACGCCTTCAGTTTTGGGCGGCTGGAGATAGATGTTGTAAATCTTGCCATCGACAGGACAAGTACGGCGGCCTGTAAGCCGTTGCAGTAATTGATTATAACTTACCTCAACGTCTACCACAACCGTCGGCCTCTTCTCTCCTGCCTTCGCCGCCAACTCTCGATCCAGCCATTCCGCCTGCGCCACCGTCCGCGGAAACCCATCTAATACAAACCCTCGATAACAATCCGGCTGCTTGATCCGGTTCGCAACCATCCCATTTACCAGGTCATCGGACACCAGGTCGCCCCGCTCCATGACCCTTTTCGCTTTCCTGCCCAGCTCTGTGCCTCGGGCCACGTTGTCCCGCAGAATGTCCCCGGTGGAAATGTGGGGAATCCCGTAATGTCCGGAAATCAACTTCGCCTGTGTACCTTTGCCTGCTCCGGGCGCTCCCAGCAGGACGATTGGGCCGACAGGTATGTTTTTTCCGCTCATAGCGTCAACACCGTTGCCGGCCGGAAATTCCGCTTAACCCCAGAGCCTTCTGCCGCGGACGCGTCCGCTGCGAGAAGTGAAACCTTCATAGTGGCGCATAACCAGCTGTGATTCAATCTGGTTCACCGTATCCATGGCCACACCCACCACAATCAGCAGCGATGTGCCGCCAAAGTAGAAGTTCACGTTCAAACCGTGCAGCACCCACGTCGGCAGGCCGCTGAATATCTTCGGTCCAATCCACGGTATGTGATCAAGATGGATTCCGGCGATCATCCACTCCGGAATTAGCGAGATCAGGATCAGGTACAACCCACCCACCAGTGTCACGCGCGTCAGCACGTCATTGATGTAGTCTCGCGTGCGATGGCCGGGACGTATGCCGGGAATAAATCCGCCGTATTTCCGCATGTTGTCCGCCACGTCCGACGGATTGAACACAATGGAAACATAAAAATAAGCAAAGAAGATGATTCCCACCGCGTAAAGCAGCGTGTAAAGCGGCTCGCCCCACTTGAGCTGCTCCATGGTTCCGCCGAAATAGCGGTTCAGCGTTCCGCCAGGCTTAAAGGCGTTGGAAAGCGTAAGCATCTGCGGAATGCTGAGCAGCGATGAAGCAAAAATTACCGGCATCACGCCGCCTGAATTCACGCGCAACGGCAGGTGAGTGGACTGGCCGCCCATAATGCGGCGTCCTACAACGCGCTTGGCATACTGCACCGGAATGCGCCGCTCTGAGCGTTCCATGAAGACGATGAACGCCACCACCAGCACCATGATCGCAACCAGGATTAGCAGCGCTGGAACGGTAAAGCTTCCCCAGGCTGAAGAACGCGCTTTTTGCGCTAGATCAACTACGGCCTTGGGCAAGCCGACGACAATGCCGGCGAAAATCAGCAATGACATGCCGTTGCCCACGCCGCGTTCCGTGATCTGCTCGCCCAGCCACATAATGAAGATACTCCCCGTGGTCAGGGTGATAATCGTCATCAGGATGAACGACGGTCCCGGGTTTAGGACAAACTTCTGCGCCTGCAGCGTAAAGGCGATTCCCATGCTCTGCAGCACGGAAAGAATCAGCGTGAGATAGCGTGTCCACTGGGTAATCTTGCGACGGCCCAGGTCGCCTTCTTTTTGCAGCCTTGCCAGCGGCTCCCACACCACCGTGAGCAGCTGCAAAATAATCGACGCCGTGATGTACGGCATAATGCCCAGAGCAAAAATCGTAAGACGGCGCAGGTTGCCGCCGCTGAACAGGTCATAGAAGCCCAGCAATCCGCCGCTCTGCTGCTGAAAAGCTTTCTCCAACTGGGAAGTATTGATGCCCGGCGTGGGAATGTGCGAACCCAGGCGATAGACTGCCAGCATGCCCAGCGTAAACAGCACGCGCTTGCGCAGGTCAGGAACTCGAAAGATATTCGCCAGTTTCTCGAACATTTAGGTCACCTTTTTCTTTAGTTTCGAAGGTGCCTTGCTTTTGCCCGACTGGGGTTCGTCCTTGGCCGCGGCCGCAACGGCAGCGCCGCCAATAATCTCAATCTTGCCGCCGGCCTTGGTAATCTTTTCTTCCGCCGACTTGGAGAATTTATGCGCCTGTACGGTCAGCGCCGTCTTCAGTTCGCCATCGCCCAGCACCTTGATCAGATCGTTCTTATGTACTACGCCATTCTTGATCAGGAGTTCCGGGGTAATATTTTTTTCGCCCAGTTCCACAAGGCGGTCCAGGTTTACTACCTGGTATTCCACTCGGAAAATGTTGGTAAATCCGCGCTTGGGCAAGCGGCGATGCAATGGCATCTGGCCGCCTTCAAAGCCGCGCATCATGCGCGAGCCTGAGCGGGAACGCTGGCCTTTGTGTCCGCGCGTTGAAGTCTTGCCCATTCCACTGCCCATGCCCCGGCCCACGCGCTTCTTGTTCGACGTGGCGCCCTTGGGAGGCCGTAAGTTCGATAAATTCGTTGGCACTTGATTTCCTTTTGCGCAATCATCGCTGGCTTAGCTGCGATGAGTACTCGGTTTCCCTGTCTTTGATTTGGCAATTTACCCAATTACCAAATTACCCATTTACCAAATCTACTTCTCTAAGATCTGAACAAGGTGCGGAACCTTGGCGACCATGCCGCGAATGGACGGCGTGTCTTCCCGTTCCACTACCTGATAAAGCCGGGTAAAGCCCAGCCCTTTCACCACCAGCTTGTGTTTCACTGGCGTGCAAATCTTCGAGCGCACATATTGAAGTCGAATTGTCTTTTTCTGTGCCGTCATTTTACAGCTCCTGCAGCGACTTTCCGCGCAGTGTGGCCACGTCCTGGCGGTCGCGAAGTTTAAACAGCGCATCAAACGTGGCTTTAATCACGTTGTGCGGATTGGCGGTGCCAATCGATTTGGTCAGCACGTTCTGCACGCCGACAGAGGTCATCACCGCGCGCACCGCGCCGCCGGCGATTACGCCTGTTCCTTCCGGAGCGGGCTTGAGCAGCACCCGGCCGGAGCCAAACGTTCCCAGCACGGCATGCGGAATCGAGGTCTTGCTCAGGTTGACCCGCATCAGGTTTTTCTTGGCCGATTCAATTCCCTTGCGGATGGCCTGCGGCACTTCCTTGGCTTTGCCGGAACCATATCCGACCACGCCCGCACTTGGATCGCCTACTACGACCAGCGCCGCGAATGACATGTTTTTGCCGCCCTTGACCACCTTGGTCACGCGGTTAATGGCTACTACCTGGTCTTTCAACTGGTAGTTGCCGGCGTCGAGCTTTTTCTTGGTTGCGATTGCCATTTTATTTAGAACTCCAGACCTGCTTCACGCGCGGCATCCGCCAGCGCCTTGATGCGCCCGTGGTACAGATATCCGCCACGATCAAAAACTACCTTCTTAATTCCTTTTTCCTGCGCGCGCTGCGCAATCTCTTTGCCGATTTCTTTGGCGCTGGCGACGTTGCCGCCTGTTTTCTTGCCGCCTTTTTTGCCCTTAACAGTGCTGGCCGAGGCAAGCGTGGTGCCGGACATGTCGTCAATCACCTGCACGTAAATGTGGTTGAGTGAGCGATACACGTTCAACCGTGGACGTTCCGTGGATCCGGAAAGCTTGTTCCGCAACCGCTGGTGAATCCGCCGGCGTGTTTTATCTTTTGAACTATCTGGAATCATGTTTTTACCCTTTGCTTCGTAGTGCTATTCAGCGCCACGATCAAAATTCTATTTTTCCTTATCCGTTCAATCGGGTGATCTGGTGATCCGTTCATCGGGTGATCGGATTTGGATCACTCGCGCTCCGGATCACCCATCATCCTCTCGTTGTAAGCCTTACGCTTCAATCTTTGGGACTTCGGGTTCAGATCACCCGATCACGCGCGATCACCCGATCTCCCGATCTTTTATTTGGCTCCGGTCTTGCCGACCTTCTTCTTCAACTTCTCGCCCACGTAGCGGACGCCCTTCTGCTTGTACGGGTCCGGTGGCCTCAGGCTGCGCATGTCCGCTGCAACCTGTCCAACTTTCTGCCGGTCAATTCCTGATACGGTCAGCTTGGTCTGCTTGGGATCCAGGGCAACCGTTACGCCCGTAGGCAGCGGAAATTCAATTGGGTGCGAATAGCCGAGAGTGAACACCACCGTGTTCTTGCCTTTCAACTCCGCGCGATATCCAATGCCGACGATCTCCAGATCGCGGTTCCAGCCCTTGGTCACGCCTTCAACGGCGTTATTCACCAGCGCCCGCGCTAGTCCATGGACGGCAGCATACTGATCGGTCTGGCGCTCCACGTTGATGAAGCCTTCTGCCTGCTTTAGCTGCACGCCGGATGGAAGATGCGTCTGCACCTGGCCTTTGGGGCCGTTCACCACAACGGTGTTGCCCTTTACTTCAAACTTCACTCCCTGCGGGAGCGGAATCGGTTTCTTTCCGATACGAGACATTTTGTTTCCTTTTTCTGGTGAGTCCCCCGAAGCAATCATTGCTTCGAGTTCCACAACCGTTTCATCTTCGGCCTTTGGCTCTAGCCCTTGGCCATTAGCTAATAGCTATTGGCGTTTTGCCTTTAGCCGAGGATCCAACTTCTTCATTACGGCTTCCACGTTCACTGGAGCCGCGCGCATCTGATTACTCAAGCCAAAAGCTAAAAGCCAATGGCCCAAAGCCGTTCGCGCC
>DASXJO010000849.1:0-7573 GCA_036497385.1 Candidatus Angelobacter sp.
GGCTCCACTGCCGCCTGACGGTCAGAAGGCCATCGACGCTTTCTTCACTGCGTGCGAAAAGAACGGCTCGCCATCGTACTGGACTGACATGCCACCTACATGGCAGGGGCTACAGAAACGGTGGATCAGCTACTATGACAATACCGCGCCCTATAAAGGACAGTCGCCGCCGCAGGGCGGACCTCCAGTGCTGCCCCCAGACATGCAACTCTCTCCTGTTAACCAGACGGAGATCGCAAACCGCTTGTGGCCCCAATTCCACATCGGGTATTTTCCGTATTGCTTCAGGATTCCCGCTTATGACCCAGCAAAGGTGAAGATGGGGCAGTCGCCGGGCACGCACTGGTACCATGCGCACAAGCACGGATCTACTGCCCTCAATGTAGCGAACGGCATGACGGGAGCTTTCATCATCGAAGGCAAATACGATGACGACCTGAACAAATTCTATAAATCAAATCCGAACTGGAAGTTTCAGGAGCAGGTCCTTGTCATTCAACAGCTAACCACCGTGCTGAACCTCACCGTTCCCGGAGGAGGGCCGGGCAGCCGCTCTGTACCACCTCTGTCTGTGAACGGACGTCTTTCTCCCGTCATCACTATGCAGCCGAACCAAGTCCAGCTCTGGCGGCTGATCAATGGCGCTGAGCGCGATGCAGCGCTGTTTAAAGGCTTCTTTGCGCGCGGATCCACTACAGCCTGTACGGGCACTCCAACTGCGACGTGCGTTCATTGGAAGCAGACTGCTCAGGATGGCGTCCAGTTCAAATATTCGAACTATGTTGGCAGCGAGGACAGCCAAATTAATATGGCGCCCGCGAACCGTGCAGACCTGTTGGTGCAGGCGCCCTCCACTGAGGGCACCTACGATCTTAAAGTTCAGGCTGGACTCTGCCGGCAGAACTGCGCCTCACAGACAGAAACACTGTTGACCGTGGTGGTAAAAGGCAGCGCTATCTCTCCCGCGATGCCATTTATTTCGAACGAGTCAGACTTCCCTACGTTTCCCGCTTTTCTGGCTGACATTCCGGCCAGCGATGTTGTTGTAAGACGTGATCTTGTTTTTCATGACAATGCTCCCCTGCTGGAAATCAACGGCAAACAATTCAATGATCATGTGATCAATCAAGCCATGCTTTTGAATTCCACAGAAGAATGGAAAGTATCCAATTTGGATGCCACCAAGGAACATCCATTTCATATCCACGTGAATCCGTTTCAAATCACAGAGGTATTTCAGCCGCAGAGCGCGGACGCCCAGGACCCGAAAAACCCCTGTTACGCAGATCCTACCAAGCCTGAGACATGGAAGCCATGCCGTTCTCCGGAAAAGGACTTTATCTGGTGGGACTCTTTCGCCATACCAGCATCACGGGAAGATAATCTGCCTTCGAGTGTGTGCACGGTCCTGAGTGCCTGTCCGGCGAACATACAGAAGTATACGAGTTGCACCGAGGGACCCAATGCCGCTTGCACGGTCACCATTCCCGGGTACTACAAGATGCGGAGCCGCTTTGTTGATTATCCCGGCCAGTTCGTATTGCACTGCCACATCCTCACGCATGAGGACCGCGGCATGATGGAACTAATAGAGGTGGTTCCGGATACCACGATCTACGCTCACCACTAACCTTTCCAAGAAGCACGGATGCCTAACGGGTGATCTGCGGCCGACTTGCCTTCAAGTTACCGCGCACACGGGCACCGTGCTTCTTACTCTTCCCAAGAGATTCAGAATGACCAAAGCGGATTGGTCCTCCGCGTCCTCAAGTATGTCATTGCTGAATCAAGGTACCAACCGATTCTCCGTTGAGGGCGCGCGTGAGATTACCTGGCGTTAAGCCGTTGATGAGCCGAATACTGCGCGCCAGTTTGGCACGTGTCAATAGATCAAGAACAACTGGTTCGATTGGGAGGGTGCGCAATTTCCGATTAATGATTTCCTGAGCACGGGCTTGCTGAATGAACTCCGCCCCCGGGTCGGTTTTCGGATCGGCTGCATAGAGTCCATCCACATCTTTGATAAAGATCACGCTACGCACGCCAAAAACTTCACCCACCAAATATGAGCCAGCATCGCTGCCGTGAGGTGGCAATTTGCCTACGAGAGGTGGATGCTCCCATAGAGAGTAAGGCGGAATACCGTTAAAGACGGCCCCGCGTGCCGCTGCCAACATTGCAGGCAGCAATTGCACGACGAAGGGAGCTTCTAAATAGACAAATCCATGTTTCGCCAAAAGGCAAGAAACCATGTATGCATTTTGAGCAGAATCTTTTGCGCTAAGGGCAGCCAGTGCGCCGGTGGGCAATCCCAAATCCAGTCCTACTGAAAAGATGTGCCGGGAACGAACGCCGGCTCCAACGCCGATAATCATTCGGTGCTTTGCCTGGTTAGCTACGATCTCCTCCAACAGAGGGAGCAGCGCTGAACGGCCCCGGTCCATGATCGAATGACCACCAATCTGAATTACATTGACATCCGGCAAGATTGAAGAAACCGGAGCTTCTGTCCGGGCGATAACATTCTTATCAACCAGGGATTCACGCATAAGGCTTGATGTAACATGCTGGGACTTGGAATGGTCAAAGCTCACCGGGCATCTCCGTTTCTGTAGATAATGGTTCCCACAGGTTCACCCTCCAGGGCGGCAGTGAGTTGACCGGGCTTTAAACCGTTAACAAATTGAATCTCGCGAATGTTACGCGCCCGTGCCAGGAATTCCAGCACCGCCCGTTCCACAATCAGGTCCTCAAGATCCCGCGTCAATAATTCCTCAACGCTAATACGAGGAATATATTCAGACGATGGATGTTTTTTAGGATCAGCGGCGTAGAGTCCGTCTTCATCTTTTACATAAATCATCTTTCGTGCGCCAAACACTTCGGCGATTAAGAAGCAACCCGTGTCAGTACGTTGCGGAGGAATGCGCCCTGTAACAGGGTTAGGCTCCCAAAGTTTGTAGGGTGGCATTCCCTGGCAGACCACTGCGCCACGTTCCAGCAAATAATGTGGCAAGGTGTTAAACCCTTCCGGCTCCACAAAAGGGATACCATACTGGGCCAGCAGATAGTGCAGCATTTGCGCATTCTGCCACGCCACAGCCGTGCCCAGCACAGTGAGAACTCCGGTGGGAAGTCCAAGATCAATAGCCAGGCTGTAAATATGCCGTGCGCGTGTTCCTGCACCCGTGCCCAGGATCATCTTGTGTCGGGCAAGGTTGTCCACGATTTCTTTCACGAGCGGATACACCGCGGAACGTCCGCGATCCATAATGCTTTGCCCACCGATCTTGACAACATTGACCCAGGGTAGAATCGCGAAATCAGGTGTGTCTTCAGTAGCCTTTTGCACTGAAGCGTCTGTTAGTGAGTTCAAGACCAATTGTTTCCCGAGTCCGGTAAATAGTATGTTGTTGTCTTCCATGTCTTTCATAGCGTGTCTTTCTTAAGTGCCTTTCAGAATTCAAAAATGTCCAATTCAAAGCTACGCTGTTCAGCGAATCCGTTCTCCAATGACTCAAAGGTTTCTTTTGCCCACGCGCTTAGTTTTTGAAGAGCTTGTTCTTGCACATCAGGTAGCAATGCAGCAAAACGCGCTCCGGAACGATGGCGCGAGATAAACTCTTGCACCGTTGCCGAGTGATTCCATGTAGCTACCTGCGCATGGACGTGCCGTGTGCTCAGAGTCTTCAACCAATCCAGTGACTCTCGATATGACTCCTGTGATCGATGCCATGGAATTCCCATTTCCTGCAGAATCATTTTCAATTGATGTTTTAACTGTACATTGATGCCGGTGTCAGAGCTGACCGTGCGACCAACTGCCACAATTCCGTCAGCACGGCAGACGCGCTGCACTTCATTGAGCACAGATTGCCAGTCCCCTGTTCCGCTCAGAACGTGAATCAGCAATACTACGTCAAAGGAACTATTACGGAATGGCAGTCGCCGTCCGTCAGCCTGGGCAAGGCATGCGTTCGTCGTGCTGTTTCGAAATTCCCGCAGCATGGCAAGAGATGTGTCAACTCCAACATAGTTATCTCCTGCCTCGACAAAGGTCCTTCCGACTCGCCCTGTTCCCGCGCCAAGATCCAGTATTCGAGCGGATGATGCACCGTGAGCGGCTGCAAAGATCGACGCGCGAATTGCCTGAGGAACACCATCAGGTAACATGCGAAAGCGCTCGAAATTGGAAGCAACGGCATCGAAAGCCGACGTCATCAGCGGTAGCCCTCCGCTTGGAGTCGAAATAATTCGGCATACAGGCCGTCCCTTGACAACAATTCGGTATGTGTTCCTTGGTCAATGATGGCCCCGTCTTTAAGAACAATGATGCGGTCCGCCATCCGCACAGTAGAAAAGCGATGCGAGATGAGAAGTGCAATCTGCCCCGAAACCAAATCGGCAAAGCGTTTAAAAGTTTCATACTCTGAACGAGCATCAAGTGCCGCGGTTGGCTCATCGAGAATGATGATCTGAGATTTACGTATGTAGGCGCGTGCTAGAGCAATCTTCTGCCACTCGCCGCCGGAAAGCTCAATTCCACCGTCAAATCGCCGGCCTAACATTTGCCTATAGCCCAGTGGAATCTCTGAAGCTAGCATATCCACTTGGGACTTTTTGGCTGCATCAATAATTGCTGAAGGGGTCTGTCGATCATCCAGGGATTCCTGTACCTGCTCGATTGCGCCAATTCCGACGTTTTCATCGAGCCGCATATCGTACCGAACGAAATCCTGAAAGATCACTCCAATGGCGTGCCGCACGGATTCAAGGTCGTATTCACGAAGATCAATTCCGTCAAGAAGGATTCGGCCTTCCGTCGGATCATAAAGCCGGGCTATCAACTTCGCTAAAGTTGTTTTACCAGCACCGTTCTCACCAACCAGAGCAATCCGTTCGCTGGGAGCAATGCGCAGATTGATATGGCGCAGTGCCCAGGCATCACTCAACGGATATTGAAAGCCGATATTCTCAAAGACCAGCCCTTCCTTGAGCGGAGAGGGAACATGGCGCGCGCCAATGGCAGAGACGATTGCGGGCTTCATCTCAAAGAATTCGAATAGATCACGCATATAAAGCCCCTGTTCGTAGATGTTGCCAAGAGCAAGCAATGACCGTTCGGTTGCAGCGCGGCTGCGCGCAAAAGAGGCGGCCAGAAATGTGAGTGTTCCTATACTGATGAAGCCATAAAACCCACGCCACAGAATAAGCGCATAACCGGCATAATATCCGGCAAGGCCAAGCAATGAAAATAGAATTGCAGCGACGCCTTTTCGCAAAGCAAGATTTCTATTGGCTAGGTGTAAACGATGAGCCAGGTTCCGATATCGACTCAACAGCCATGTCGAAAGCCCGAATAGCTGTACTTCCTTGGCCGCCTTCTCGCCAGCGCTGAGAGAACGCAGATAATCCAATTGACGGCGTTCCGGGGTCATTCGATAAAATAGTGAATACTCAAGTCCACTGAAATGAGTTTCACTCAAGAAACCCGGTATCACTGCTATTACAAGCAACATCAGCAGCCATGGACTATAAATAGACACCGCTGCTGCCAAAGAGATTAAGGTCAGGGAGTCTTGCGCAACCGAAAGCAGTTGCGTTAACAGGCCGATACGTCCGGTGGTTTGCCTTTGGGCGCGTTCCAGCCGGTCATAAAATGCAGGGTCTTCGAAATGCCGGAGATCAAGAATAGCAGCGTGAGAAATGAGGCGTTCGCTCATGTGATTCGAGCAGAGTTCACTGAACAGGGCCTCAATGGCGGTGGACGCTTTGTCTGATATTTCGCCAATTGCAACGATAGCGAGTTCGATTCCCACCAGCAGCCAGAGCCGGGAGATATCCGTCCGGCCGGAGCGTGCCGTTACCACGGCATCAATAATCAGCTTGGCCACCCAGAGCGTGGCGACAGGAACCACGGCACGCAACAAACGTAGAGCCACTGTCGCAGCCATATAGCCGTGGTGAGCTGCCCAGGCCATGCGAAGGAATTGCGGGATCGCACGCAGCGCAGCGAACTTATGGCGCCAAGTGAAGGCACTGTCCTTCCGGAACCCGCGAGGAGATTGTGGCTTGGCGACTGTAGGTTCCAAAGTACTTGTATTGTAATCTCCCTCCGAATTCATCTTCTTTTGACCAACATATTGATGCCGGATGAGGGCCAACGAGGGTCTACCCAAATTCCTGCCAGCGGCCGGCTCTGGATTTCATTGAACTACGCACGAGTGCGGCATATCATGAGCCAAGAAGAAGCTCCCAAAATGGATCTGTATACCAAAGCGGCCGAACTCGAAGCCCGTCACCAGCCTTTTGCCATTGCCACCGTAGTGCGCGTGGAAGGGTCGTCCTCCGCTAAGCGAGGCTCAAAGGCATTGATTGACTCGCAGGGCAATATTGTTATGGGGTGGGTAGGCGGTGGCTGTGCGGAAAGCGCTGTGAGCAGTGAAGCGCTTCGCTGTATCCGCAGCGAGAAACCTGAACTTATTACTCTGAACATGCAGGATGAAGTTTTGGGTGTGGGCATGCCCTGCGGAGGAATGATGGACGTTTATATTGAGCCAGTCTTACCTCAACCAGAGCTTGTAATTGCCGGCCACGGACGTATTGCTGAAACGCTGGCCCGCCTTGGCACGCTCATGAGTTTTGCCGTCACTGTCCATGATGCTTCGGCTACGCACGACAAATTTCCTGAAGCGCAGCGCATCATTGATAAAGACTTTAATATTGATGAGATCGCTTTTGGCCCGAACATTTACGTAGTGATCGCCACCCTCCACAAGAATGACCATCTCTGGCTGCAGCGCGCGCTGGAGGGTGAAGCGGCTTACGTTTCTCTGATTGCCAGTGCGCATCGCTCGCGGTTGGTGCTGGATTATCTGCTCGCAGAAGGTATTTCTCCCGAAAAAGTGGAGCGCGTGTGGGCCCCTGCTGGACTTGATCTCGGCGCTATTGGTCCTGAAGAAATTGCTCTCAGCATCATGAGCCAGATTGTTGCATTGCGCCGTGGAGGCAGGGCTATAGCGCGTAAAGATGTGGGAACCAGTGAAGAAGTACCCGCACGCACCGGAAGCAGCTCAGATAAAACCATTCGTCAGTGCGATGTGAAATAACTCTTTCTTTATTGCGCCTTATGACGGACGGCAACAATCTCCGCCATGATGCTCAATGCAATCTCTTCGGGACTCTCTGCTCCAATATTCAAGCCTGCCGGTGAACGCACATCGGCCAATTTCTCTGCAGAGACTGCTTTCGCGCGAAGAGTACGGATCACCTCGTCCGAGCGTTTCCTATTGGCCAACAGCGCAACATAAGTCGCATCCACGCTTCGTGCCTGCTCAATTGCCTCTTCATCAAACAACCCGCGGCTGGCCACAATTACATAACGCTCCTGTGCTGCGGGTAGCAGAGAAAAATCCAACACACGAAGAATGAGGTCCGTTTCGGCCCACTCAGCCAGAGCTATGAGCGGATCAACGATTGTAACCGTAAAATCCAGCATCTTACCGAGTTTCGCTAGCATTTGCGCGGTAGCGTCGCGGCCCGCAATGATCAACTCCGGTCTGTCAGCAGGCAG
>DASXJO010000850.1:0-3465 GCA_036497385.1 Candidatus Angelobacter sp.
CGAAAAAGAAAAGTTCAGCGGTTTAACAAAAATGACGACAACAACAGCTACGCTCAATCTGGATGAAGTCACGGAATTCTGGCGCATTGCGCGTCGGCTGTACGCCGTCTATATCGAACTGGACCGCACTTTTGAGCTCGATATTACTACCTGTCCTGAACTGGAAAAGGCCGCAGACAGCCCTGAAGCGGATGCGCGTGAGCGCGTGTTGCAATGGTTCGATCAGATTGACGGCCATGTGCAAGTCTGGCAGTTGCGGCAGCTGCTGCAAAGCACCAGCCTCCAAAATGAAGAGAACCTGCGCTACCTCATCGCCCGCCATTTGAACAAGAAACAGAAGACTGAGGCGGACAAAGACAAAGTTGATTTTTTGCTGGTGCAATACTTCGCACATTGCGCGCCGCATGGTCTGGCTGAAACAGCGCGGGAAGAAGTGGCGCGCGTGCTTGAGCCAGCGATGGGGAAATCGCCTCAAAGTTTCCCTGAATGGGCTTCCGGCCTGGACGCCAAGCTGCACAAGCTGAATGAATCGAACAGCCTGGAAGAGTTGCAGAACTCAGGCGCGCTGCAGGAAGTTCGCGAATTAAAGCTGGCCGTGGGCGACGATTATTTTGAGCCCGGCTTCCTGGTCGCTTTTACGCGTTTCAATTTTCTGGCGCGACGGGCTTTTTTCCGCGCCATGCACCTTGATTTGCATGCCATTCGTGAATCGGTCAATGAGCTTGAGCGGCTGGGATTTGCGACCGTGGATTGTCGTGACGCCGGCTTGACTGAAAGCGAATCGCTGGAGCAGGTCCGGCACGTTGTCCACCAATGGAAGACGCCTTTCCGTGCGCCTTATTCCGGCGGTTCGTCATTTCTGCAATTGATTCTGCTGCGCCATTGCCTGCAGCACACTTTGGAAACGGCCAGCAGAGCGCCAATTCCTGAGCCTGAAGCGCTGTCTAATGCGTCGCAGCAGTCTGTTGCGGCAGCGCCTGCACCTGCGAAGCAACCTGACAATCAGCCTGTCGCGGTGGCGATTACCCAGGAGAAGCAGCCGGTTGCTGCCCCTGAAGCTGATCCTTTGGACCTGATTTCACGCCCAGCGCACAGCAACGCTGAGACTTCCGCCACTCCAGAAGAACAGGCCGACGAGGAAAACTACCTGACCCGCTGCGTTGTCGACATTGCCGAGCAACTAAAGTCGGTGCCGGCAAAGAATTTCCCTGCTGTCTCGCCGATTGTTCTGGGGGGATGCAAGCTGTTAATCGCCACCTGGGAGGCGCAGGCGTTTGTGCAGGACGACGAAACCTCTAAGGCATTGCAGCGCACCGTCGCGGCACGCACAATCCTGCATGTCTGTGTAGAGCGCCACAAAAAGAACGAGCCGACCGATCTGGCTGCGGCCATGGACATTGCCCGCGCCCAGGTTGAAGAAATGAAGCAGCACGTAGAAGCTGCAAAAGAAGCCAGGAACATTGATGCTGCCGTGAACCTGGCGGCGACGAGCAAACGTCTGCTATCACTGATCGCCGAATGCGAAAAGGCCGGGTAGCAATCACCCTTCTGTTGCGAGAGAACTGAGAATCGCGTCTCAGGATGAGACAAAAGCCGCTGTCTCATGCACTAACCGCAGTCTGGTGGAACTGCTCGTGAACTTTCCAACCTGCTGATAATAAGCATCTTTACGCCTTTATGGGAATCCCGTCTTACCTCCGCAGCTTGGCTGCGCAATTGCAGTACTTCTATTGGGATACCAAAAAAGCAGGGGTTCGTCCGTTTTGACCAAGATTCTGATAGTCGATGATTCACCAGCCGAGGTCAGGCTCATGCAGTCCGTCTTGGACGGGGCCGGCTACATGTCGATTTCAGTTCATGATCCTATGCGTCTGGAGCAGACGATCGACATCGAGCGCCCCAACTTGATCCTGATGGACGTGGTCATGCCGCAACGGAACGGTTTTCAGGCGTGCCGCGAACTGAAAGGCAACGCCCACTACGCGCGCATTCCGGTGATCATGGTGAGTTCCAAGAACACTGAGAGTGACAAGTTCTGGGCCAAGCAGCAAGGTGCGGACGGCTACGTAGTGAAGCCGTTTACCAGTGAAGAGCTTTTGGGGACCGTGCGTGGGCTGGTGGGGAAAAGTTAGTGAATCCCGAGCGGAGCGAGGGAACCCTATAGCCAAGAAGGAACATAGGTTCGAAAACAGGGAATTGATGACCGTAAGCAGAGTGTAAGGCAATAGGGGTCCCTCACCCGCAAGAAGCGCGGGTTCGGGATTTCAGAAAAGATAAATGCCAGAAGAACAGCAACAACTCGAACCACTTTCTCCGGAAATGGAGCAGCTTGAACTGCTGCCCCAGGCGGAGCCGGAACGGCAATATTGCTTGTTCCGGGCCGGACGTGAGCGTTTCTGCTTTTCCGTGCTCGATGTGGAAGAAGTTGTAGAGTGGCCCAATCTGACCAAAGTTCCGCTGGCACCCGCATTTTTAATGGGCATTTTCAACCTGCGCGGTTCGATTGTGCCTGTAGTGGATATTGCGCTGACGGAAGGCCGTCGCCCGGACTTGCACCCCAAGCACGTTGTGGTGGCCAGTTTGAAAGGCGAGGGCGATAACGACGATCTGCGGATCGGCATTGCGGCAGATGAAGTGATTGGCACATGCAGCACCTCTGAGCCATTGCTGGTGGACGAAGCGCCCAGCGAGATGCCGCACTGCTGCGGCATGTTGCGGCATGAAGACCGCATGGCGCTGGCATTGAATTTGAAGAAGCTCACTGAGACGTTCCCCGTCCCAGTGATTTGAAAAGATTTGCCGCCGGTAAAGCGGTGAGGGCAGTAAGGGCGAGGCTGGGCTCGAGTGCCGAGCCCGCTGCAACAAGCGCTGAGATGCTTCTCGGGTGAAATATCTCGGGCGGTGTAGAGCGCAGCGACAGGAAGTTCTGAGTTTGGCCGCGAAGCCGACCACCGCGCTGAGCGGCCTGTAGCAAGAGCGGAATAGTGCATGGTTTTAAAGAGCTCTGCGCGGTTTGGAGCGGAGCGACAGGAGCGAAGTTATGAAAGGTCGTTTGAACTCGACCCTATGGGCGATGGTGATTGGCGACGTGGTCGCGTTGTTTTTGGTTTTGTGGCTGGCGTACAGCGCCGGCGAGCAAGGCAAACTCCCGATCACCGACTTTGGCGGTCTGGGGCAGGGCTCCGGTCTGAAGCTGCTGTTTGCGTTCGTCATCGCAGCCGGCGCCGGTTTATTAACGTTTATCACCATCGGCAACCGTGTGCTGATCCCGGTGAAGCGGCTCTCCGATTTTGCCGAGCGCTTTGCCCAGGGCGATTACCGCACGCGGGCCACGGTGGATTCCGCGGACGACTTCGGCTTTATCGCCGAACAGTTGAACCGGGCCGCCGAGAATTCGTCGCGCGCGGTCTTCAACCAGGAAGCGCAAGAAAATCTGCAGAAGAGCGTGACCGAGTTCCTGACCAT
>DASXJO010000851.1:0-2122 GCA_036497385.1 Candidatus Angelobacter sp.
CGCGTCTGCGTAAACAGCAGGCGCAGATTGTCGAGTGTCGGCCCAAGATTGAAAATGAATGGATTGTTTTCCATTCCGTACAAATCAATGTTCTGCTTGAAGGTGGCGATCACCATCCAGTAAAACGGAAACGCCAGCAGCACGGTGAAGATCGTGAGCACTAGCGTCTTAACTGTGGCGGGCCAGGGACTCAGGTTTTTAAACGCCCTGGTTACGCTCTCTGATCGCAAATACCACATCAAACCTGCGGCGATGCACACTTGAATCACGAGAAACACTGCCGCTTGGTAATGCGACTGGCGCAAGGCATACAAAAACAGCGCCATCAGGCAGCCGATGATATCAGCGACACACAAAATGAAAAGAAAAGTGCGGGCCGCGTTGTGCAGCTTCCATAGCCCCAGGGCGATCAGCGCGATCACCAGCACTGCTACCAGTCTAAACACGCCCGTGAGCCCGCCAACATGATGCATCAGCGTTAGTCCCAGCAGAGCCACGGCTGCAAGCAGCAATAGAGCGCTGACGACAGTAATTCCCAACGGCCTTTTACCGCCGACCGTCGTGGTCTCGCTGAATTTGGCTGAAGTAGCCATCACACCACCTCCGCCCGGTTTGCCAAACGCAGCATGAAATACGCAATCGCCACCAGAACAGGAATGAGAAATACCGAGATTGCCGCGCCCGCTGCCAGATCACTGCCCTGAATACCCTGATTAAACGCCAAATTCGGCAATGTTTGCGTAGAGTCGTACGGGCCGCCATTGGTCAGGAGGTTTACCACCGCCAAGTCCGTAAAAGTGAACACAGTGCCAAAGAGTACGGCCACGCCCACAATCGGGACCATCATGGGCAGGTTGATCTGGAACAGGGTACGCCAGAAGCCCGCTCCGTCAATGGCGGCGGCCTCTGGAATTTCTTTGGGAATGGCTGTGAGGCCCGCCAGCAGAATCACGGTGGAAAATGGAATCAAGCGCCAGCAATGCACCAGGATTACAGACGCCATCGCCAGCTTTTCTTCTCCCAGCCACATTGGCGGAGCGAAGCGACTGACAAATCCCAGCCAGATCAGAACCCAGGTAATCACGCTGTAAATGGAATCCAGAATCCATTTCCATCCGATGGTGCCCAGCGACACGGGAGCCACCCACGGCAGCAGAATCAGAAACCGAATGAACCCGCGTCCGCGAAACGGCTTCTCCAAGGCTATGGAGAGGATAGTTGAACAGACAATCACGACGATCTGCGACACAACAGTAAAGATAATCGAATTCTTTAACGCGGCTTTAAAGCTAGGGCTCTGCAAGATGCTGCGGAAATTTTCCAGACCAACGTAATGCAATGGCCCTCCGCCAATCCTCGCATCGCTGAAGGCATAAAAAATGGCCAGCAGAAATGGCGCGCCAATCAGCAGAACGATGTACAGCACCGCCGGACTAAACATGGCAAAACCCAGCAATGGGCTTATCGCGGCGCCGGCGGATTTGATCTTTGCGGTGCCTACTGCCATGAAATGGCCCTCGATGGGACCTTCTTCTCTGTCGTCCGATCAAAGAACTTCAATTCCCGCGCCGGAACGGCAAAATCGTAGGTTACGCCAACCTCAAAGCTGTGTCCCAGCAGCAGGCGCGCAATCACTTTCTTGCCATCAACTTTGCCCCCCACCAGGATACCCGCGAGGATAAACTCAGCGCCCAAATACTCCACATTTTCGACGCGAAACTTAAAGAGCACCTTATCGGTTTCCTTCATGTCCACAGCCAGGCGAAAGTGCTCAGGACGGAATCCTATGATCAGGTCGCCGTTTTCGATCAGGTTCATCGGCGGCGAGCCAAGAAAAGTGGCAACAAAAGTATCTGCCGGATCGTCATACACGTCCTTGGGCGTGCCCAGTTGCCGCACCACGCCTTTGTTCAAGACCATGACCCGGTCGCCCATAGCCATGGCTTCAACTTGGTCATGAGTGACGTAAATAGTGGTAGTGCCCACGCGGCGATGAAACCGTTCCAGTTCTTCACGAGCGGAAAGACGCAGCTTTGCGTCCAGATTGGAAAGCGGTTCGTCCAGCAGAAAGACCGAGGGTTCACGGACGATAGCACGGGCCAGGGCTACACGCTGACGTTCG
>DASXJO010000852.1:0-10010 GCA_036497385.1 Candidatus Angelobacter sp.
AACAGCGAAGCATGTAGAAGAATCTTTACTGCGGAGACATGAGAATGAGCGTCTAAAGCGGTCCGGCAAAGGGTTTGGGTATCCCATCCTTCGCCAGAGGGACGAAGGATGGAGCGCGCTCTTACGTTAGGGTTTCACGCAGAAACATCCAAATTGGTTACACCTATAGACAAGTCCGGGCATGCAGAGGATCACGTTGGTGCTGGATGAAATACGCGGAGTCCTGGCGTTTGGCGCCTGAGCATTCGACGCCATGAGCGGCGTACACAGCAGGGCGGCAACGATGAAGAGTTTCTCGAGGTTTATCATTCTCATAAAATCCTCCTTGCTTGTTTCGCGGGTTACGCGATGCGGTTACATTCAATTCGCATTGTAGAGCGTCTTCCGGAGCAGAAAGCGTTCGCTACAGCCGATTTTCCAGAGACCCGTCCCGTTTTGGAACGCACGAAATTATCCAGCCAATCATTGCAGCAGGATTTCAGCCTTGATGAGGTGGATGCGATATTGCAGCCAATGCGGAATTAGAAAGCTTGCGGCAGCCGTCTGGAATCCCATCCTTCGCAAAAACGCGAAGGATGGGGGCAACCGCGGTAAGCGAAAAGTTTATGGCACAGTCACAAATACAGGCGTAGGTTTGAAAGAGTCATCCTGATCGATTGCCTGCACGATGATCTGATGCCGCCCTGGAGTGAGCGAAAGGGTGGCGCGCAGTTGATCGTTCCACTCCTCAAAGCGTTTTTTGCCGTCAACCCACAACTCCATTCTTTTTACCCCGGCGGGAGAGTTTCCAGACCCAGTTACGGTCAATGTGCCTCCCACGGTTGCATTGGCCGCCGGAGAGCAGATCTTGGCCTGCAATCGCGATGAGTTCGGCGGAGGACAGTTAATTTGCGCATTTTCATTGGCCCAGATTTGCCACCCGGCTTGTTCGGTGCCAATGTCAAGACTACTGTCACCTATGTCATGCCGTGAATCGAAATTCACGTCGCGCGCAATAAGGCCGGTAGGGGTCACTAAGCCGCCGTTGTTTGGAAGGTCCGGACGAAAAGGCAGCCTGAAGACAGTCACCGGTGGATCGAACTTTCCATCTCCATGGTTCAGGGAGTACTGCACAAAAGCATTGCTATGGTCCTGGCTGAGGGTTACGAAATCCTGGATGTTGTCACCGTCTACGTCAGTCACGGCAATCAAACTAGCGCCCGCACCTTGATGCACGCCGATGCGGTCACGCAGCACAAAATCGCCGCTTCCGGTATTGAGAAAGACATAAGCGGAATTTGCGAAACCACAAGTGCTTCCACAGATATCAACCACGCGGAAAACCAGGTCCGGCAATATATCGTGATTAAACGAACCCCAAGCCATGCTTCCCGCAACGCTGCCGTTAGGCATTTTGAATTGCGAGCGCAATTGCAGTTTGCCGGAAGCATTATCGGTAAATATCATTGCCTGAGTGTTTCCAGCGACTAAAGCCAGGTCAGGACGGCCATCAATATTGAAATCCGCTGTGACCATCAAGCCCTTAGCCATATTGGGCGCGCCGGGTAAGCCGATCTGCTGCCATATCGTAAGATTGCCGCTGGCATTACCGCGATAAATTAATAAGTTGCATTTAACATTCGGGATACAGTCGATTACAGCCAGGTCAGCAAAGCCGTCGCGAGTGAAATCGGCTGCCGCTATAGCCCTGGGATGGCCTCCAATAATAATGTCGTTCGCCGGACGGAACGTGCCATCTCCATTGCCGAGCAAAATGCTGACCGTATTGGTGCCGGCATTGGCGACGGCCAGATCAAGATTGCCATCGTGGTTGAAATCTGCGGTCAGTATTTCGTCTGCACCCAGACCAACCAGATACGACGCCGTGATTTGCTGGGTGGGCACACCCAGGTTGATAAGCACCGTGCCCGTAAAACGGGCGTCCTCGAGTTCCAGGGCTGCCACATCCAGCCGGCCATCGCGGTTGAAATCCCCAACCACAAGTGAAGATGCCGAAAGGTCAAAATCCCCGCTCGCAAATTCCGTGGAAAAGGTGATTGGAGTTTTAGCACTCGCGGCGCCAGCGGATATATCCTGCGCTGATAGCATGGAACCGAACAACAGCATTGTTAATAATGTGCGCTGGGAGAAACAGAGAACGTGTGAATTCATGGATATACTCCGAAGGAATTTGAAAAAACGTGGTACGGAGGGCACTTCATGGTCTTCCGTGGATGGTGAGATGCATCGAGTGATGTGAGTGGCTGCGCAATAAATAGCCTTAGATTAGGTTAACCTTAATGTTGGAGTTAAACTTCAGCGCTTATCCACGGTTAACCTAATAGGCATTGATCCATTTTGAGAAGTCGTATAAGTAAACTCTAAGAACGCATAGGTGCTTAGTTCGGAGTATGGCTATTAATATGCCGGCTTACATGCAACCTTCATCCTGTGCTCCTGGTTCTTATCGGCAAGAACATTCCAACCCCGGGGTTCCCTATGAAGTCCACGTTGCAGCCTCTGCCTATCTCAGCTCTGGCTATGTTTTTCCTGTTTGCGTCTTCCGTTTTCGCTCAATCATTTCATCACACTTTCTATGATGGTTCGAACTTGCAGTCAAACATCTTCGCGTCTGACCTGAATCATGACGACGAGCGTGACCTGGATCATGATGACAAGCCCGACCTGGATCATGATGGCAAGCATGGCTCAATTGAATGGACGCAGTACGGATTCCTGCAGACCCACACGAGTTTCAATAGCCGCGAGAAGACCCTCACTCGCGCCAATGTTGCTAGCCTGACCTTTCAGTGGGCTGCCGAGGTTGGACCGGGGATCGCTTCGTCGCCGGTTGTGGGCCAAGGCATTGTCTACGCCGCAGCAGATGGGATGTTCTTCGCGTTCCGGGCCAGTGATGGCAAGCCGCTTTGGTCGCACCTCTCGTGCACGGGAGTGGACACGGTACAACCGGCATTGGGTCCGCATGCACTCCTGGTCGGCGATGGAGGCGGCGACATGGCCGCATACGATCCGGTTACAGGCGACCAGATATGGTGTGACGATATAGGCGGATCGATCACCTCCGCGCCGGCGGTAGATGAGAAGACAGTCTATTTCACTGATGGTTTCGAGGTCGTGGCCGTGAACCAGCTAACCGGAACAGCGTTATGGCGCTTTGCACCCGGTGATTCCAGCCCCCTAACCAACACGCCCGCGATCTTTCGCGATATGGTGTTCGCGACTGGCGGCAACTCGGTCTTCGCGCTGGATAAGACCACCGGCCACGAACTCTGGCGCACCGACCTCGGCGACGAAATCAACATTTCGGCTCCCTCGGTTGCAGGAAATACCGTTTATGTGGGGGGCACGAGCCTTTCTGCGTTGCGCGCCTCAGACGGACATCTCCGTTGGAGCGCGCACGTGGGTGTAGACGTCACCATGCCGGCGATTGCCAACAACAGAGTCTTCGTCAACTCTGAGGATCCGCTTTTTGGTTTGTGGGCATTCGACGCCAACACTGGTGCTTTACTGTGGCGAAATGCGACACCGGCAGAACCCCTGTCCACTGTGACGGTGGCCAACGGTGTGATCTTTGACATCGCCGAATTTGGCGATCTGATGATGTTTAACTCCGCCACGGGAGCCTTCCTGGGGTCGATTGTCGATCCCGATGGACATCAGTCCCAGCCAAACTTTGGAACGCAGCCTGCAGTCGTGAACGGGGTCGTTTACATCCCGACCGCCGACCGAGTGGATGCCTTTAGCTTACCTTGCCGCGAGCGTGACCGCGAGCGCGGCACAGACACTTCCAACTCACGCTTCACCGAATGCGAAATTCGGTGATTGATTTGCGTTGCCAGGCAATCGCCGGAACCCTCGCATCGCTCTTCCCTTAGTGGTCGCCCAGATAAGCGCCGGTTACGTATCCTAAAGTTGCGCCCATAAGAATGTCCGACGGAAAATGCTTCTTCGCCGGATAACGCGAGAGACTTACCCCGGTTGCAAGCGCGTAGGCGCTCCATTTGAGCCATCGGTTATGGGGATAGCGGTGCGCGACAACGGCAGCAAAAGCAAAACTTGTGGCCGCGTGTCCCGACGGGAACGACCTTCCGCCGCCCCAGAATTTGCCCGCGCCATTCCAGGTGGTGGGAAACTCGCGATCAAACGCGAGCTTTAGGCCCAAGTCCACAGTGCCGGCTGCGCCCATGGCAGCCAGAGCCTTAAAGCCTGTGTCGCGGAGATAAGAATGACCGTGGCCGCAGCCGACGCCATATCCAAGCGCGCCGGATCCAAGCTCCATGCCAAGGCCCACGTTCGACCACAAGCTTGCGGTCTGCTGCAATGACCTGGACTGAATCCGATTGTCCGCGGGGCGATCGACTTTGGCTATCATCACGCCGGTAGCCGCCAGGACAGGCAGTTCCCATAGCAAATTTCCGGGACGAATCACGCCGCGTGGGATGGATTTCAGACCATGTCCGAATTGCGTTGTCTCGCTCCACGTCTGATGAGCGAATCCAGAAACGTTGCAAGAGTTATCAGCGGGGTCGGCGTGCGCCGTTATGCTGGGAGCCACGAGTAGAAGAAGGACCAAGATTATCCCTGGAAGCTGGGGAAAGTTGGTTGAAGGAATTGTTCTTGAAGTGGAAGAAAACGATTGATAGCGGTCCATGAAAGCGACATTCCTTAAGCCCTTAGATGCCCTGATAGGTGTTTCAACGTTGGATGCGAAATCGCTGGCGGTGAGGAAGGCGAGCACAGAACATCTTTTCTGGTGTGCAAAAGGAAACACACGTTCCGCTATGCCGAGCCATATGATGGCGATGTATGGAAAGCCATGCGCCGCTGTACGCTGCTCTTAATTGTGAGCGTACCAGCAGTTCCCTGCTCTTTGCTTTCACATCACACTTATCGGAGGACTACGCATGAAATTGAAGATCGTAACGGCGGTACTTGCTTTGTTTGTGTTTGCAGGAGTAACCGGGCTGGCTGCGGACAAGGACAAGAAAACCACTCACAAGAAAACGCGGACGCTCACCGGCTGTCTTGCGAAAAGCGATGACGCCAATGAATACAATCTCACCACCGGCAAAGGCGGCACCTGGGAAGTAAAGAGTGACAGTGTCGACCTGGCGCCGCACGTCGGGCACACGGTGACGGTTACGGGCGTGGTTTCTAATGCCGCGATGCACGGAATGAAAGAAGATGCCAAGGACGAAGCAAAAGAGCACGGCATGGACAAGAAAGCCAAAGAGCACGGCCACCTGACGGCTACCGCTGTAAAGATGGTGAGTGATAGTTGTAAGAAGTAACTTAGAGCAATCAAGATTTACCCGAATCTGGGCAAGTTAACAGCGTGGACCCCCACCCCCTTCGCAAACGAGAGAAGAGTGGGGCGCCACGCTGTTGTTAGTTAGAGAGCGGGAGAGGTGGGACCCGCCCGAAACTCTTACGCGGCAGCAGCTGTTTTGGGCCTTGGCACCGGTACATGAACTTTGACCGGGGAGGCAAGATTTCAATGATTGTCGAGAGCTGCTGGACTTTAGCGCTCCGCTGCGCGATCTCGAAAAATGCGTCGCTTCCCGCCTCAATAATTTGTCAAAGATCTAAACTTTCACGCCGCCTGAGCGACTTCCGGTTATATCTGCGGCTATCCGCGTTCATCCGCGGTAGCCCTTCTTGTTTTCCGATTTCCCGATCCCCCGATTTCCCGATTCCTAATCGGTGTCACACCAGTGCAATCACTGGCAAAACTCGCCGCTCTCCTGCTCGTCTTCAAAATTCACATTCTTAACGTTGCTCAATGCCAGCTGCAGGTAATACCCCAGTATTGACGCCTGCTTGTAGTCCAGCTTTCCATCCACCACCGCCTGCGCTCCTTTCGCAATCGCTCCATGGATCGCATACGCATCGCCCAGATTCGGCAAATCGATCTTCTCTGGGCGTGCCTCTTCCAGCATCTCGTGCATATGGCAATATTTCTTTCCCCGCACTCGCGGTGCGCGGCATGTCCCGCCGCCGACTCTGGGGTGCCGGCATCTCGGCGCTTGGTGTGCCCGCTCCATTGTGGTCCGCATGCGGTTAAAAATCTTTTGGTTTATCTCGTCAAAGGCTAGCCCTTTCTCCACCAATCGCGGATCATGCTCCAGGCACTCTTTGTATTCGGCAAAGCACTCGCCCAGTTTCTTCAGCAGTTGCCCCGCCCGGGTGGTCGCCCATTCCTGCTTCTCTCGCTCTTGATGTTCCTTCAATCGCCTCGCATCCCGCTGTTCCATAATGGCAAAGCGGTCATTGTCGCTGCGCGCCTGGTCCCATAACGCTCGTTCCTGTTCGTCCAAACCTATTGCATCTTCGCCACGCCTGTACCCAAAATCGTCTTGTGGCCCGTACGGAGACTTGATTCCCACCATATTTCCTCCCTCCCTGTCGCGGTAGCACTTCCTTCGTTTTTCTTCGTGTCCTTTGTGGTTCAATGTTGTTAGTTGCAGCCCTCTGCCGATGTACCCTCAGCCCGATCCCCACCCGGCATAGCCGTTTTGTTGAAAACAAAAGCCAAACCGCAATTCGAAAGGCCTGTCGAAAGGCTGTCGACCCCTCTTTTTCCCGTTTTTTTGACACTGAATCACGTTGTCTCTGGCTTGGCTCTGCCAGTCGCTTCTAATCGGTACTGATTGCTAACATGTTCGCACCGAACGGCCGGCGAATCACCCCAAATCATAGCGCAACCTATAGCGAATGTAAAGCGAAATTTATGGAACTACACAGACTGAGCCGAATCCATCGATGTGATTATCTTCCAAGTCTTAACTGAGACGCCAGCAGTCCCTCCTCGGGGGCCAATATATCGGGCATCTTTCTACCTTTCGACGGAGATCCTATTTGTGAAAATCCGTAGCGTAGTAACTCAGAAACCGTTTGTCATCTCAGCTCTGCCAATATAGAGTTGAGGGATCCATCGTATGGCGGCTAGCAACATAACAACTCCGAGTTTAACAGTGCACGATCTCATGACTCGCGGGTTTTTCCACGACAGAATCATTCCGTGTCTTGACACCAGTGGCTTGAGCAGCGCCATGCCCGAGTTAATGCAGTTTTCGGAAGCAGACTCGAAGAACTTCACGACTGTTTCTCAGAGATGCCGGACGGTGCGCCACTCAGTTCCTAAGCGAAAACTCGCTAGGCGGATCCTGACAATTCCCAATCCTCGAAACCAACTATTTCTCTGCAGGGAAGTTGAGAACCACTGGCCGGAACTTCTCGAAGCCTGCAAGCGATCTGACATTTCTCTGACGCTTCCCGTTCTTTCTTCAAGCCGAGCGCTTCACGGCCAGTATGACCGGAGGTCTGAAGGAGTGGAAAGAGCAAAACGTTCAGTAGGCGCGCGGTATATCCTTCACGCGGACTTCGCGCGTTTCTACCCATCAATCTATACGCACAGCCTCGGATGGGCACTGCACGGAAAAGCGCAGGCTCGAGCGGATAAACAAGGGCAGCTTCTTGGGAATCGTCTGGATCGTTGGGTACGCGAAACGCAAGACAAACAGACCGGTGGAATACCTGTCGGCCCTGATACTTCATTTCTCATAGCTGAAGTCATGGCCTCAGCGGTGGATGCAGGTCTCAAGCAAAGCTTGGGCCAACTCCGCGGCACCAGATACATCGATGACTATCATCTGTACTTCGGGTCTCTTGCAGATGCAGAGGAAGCGTTGGCTGCACTGCACCAAGTGGCGGGTGAATATGAATTGGACATTAACGACCTGAAGACGGAGATATTGGAGCTTCCCGAGCCGATAGATCCGCATTGGAAGACACAATTACGGTCTATCCCTCTTACCAATGACGACCACGCCACATCAATAAAGGCTGTTTTCGATCGTGCTGCGGAGCTCGCACGTCTGGCTCCGCACGATAACGTTTTCACGTATTTGTCTAAGAAGGTCGCGGCCTCTGTAGCGAAGATGGCGTTAACGGATGACGACTGGGAAGTAACTGATGCCCTGCTACTGCGGGCAGCGGTGGGCGAACCTGCGTCGCTCCCGACGATCCTGCGAATCTTCGAGGATCATCAGCGCATGCCGGATGGAGTTGAGGATGCGTTAAACGCCATTTGCCTGCATCATGCTCTATTGCAGCAGTCGAGTGAAGTCGCCTGGGCTCTTTGGACAGCAAAGCGGCTCGAAGTTACTCTGCCGCAGGAGGTTGCAGATGCAGTAGCTCTAGTTGACGACGATGTAGTGGCATTGGTAACGCTCGATCTTTATAGTGGGGGATTTCTGCCTGAACCGACAGATGGGTTCGAGCTCTGGTCTGGATACATGACGAGCGAGAATCTTTATCTGGACCATTGGCTACTTGCGTACGAGGCACACCAGCAGGGGTGGCTTGAGCCCCTAGACGGTAAGGACTACGTTACGAGCGATCCTTTCTTCAGTATTCTCGGGAAATACGGAGTGCTGTTCTACGATACGTCTGCAGATGTTCCTGCTCCCGAATCTGACTACAATGACGATGATTTTGAGGAAGAAGATGACAGCGACGAGGATCTGGATCAGGAAAGCAGCGAAGATCAAGAGTCTGACGGCACCATCGAAAGTGTGGACCAGGAGCAACGTCTAATCATTGAAGAATTGCTCCGGGGCCTTCAAGAAGACCCGCCACCTGACCCAGACGCTGAATAAGGTGGGATGATCTGACCGCCTCCCCGCCACTCCCTCCCCAAAACCAATTACAATAAAAGATTCCGCCTCACTCGCCGTGACTTCCTGCGGCTATGCCCGCAGGACGGCGGGAAAGATCGAGAAACACGGGTAACCATGGCAGTATCTGAACACACATCGGAAAAAGTAAAGGTCGCGGAGAGCGAAAGCATTGTTGTGCGTGGGGCCCGGGTACACAATCTCAAGAACATTGATTTCGAGATTCCGCATAACCAGCTGACGGTGGTGACGGGCGTTTCCGGCAGCGGCAAGAGTTCCCTGGCCTTTGACACCATTTATGCCGAGGGCCAGCGGCGCTATGTGGAGTCGCTCTCGGCTTATGCGCGGCAGTTTCTGGAGCGCATTGAGAAGCCCGATGTTGACCTGATTGATGGCATTGCGCCGGCGATTGCCATCCGGCAGAAGAATACGACGCGAAATCCGCGGTCAACGGTGGCGACGGCCACGGAGATTTATGACTACCTGCGGTTGCTCTATGCGCGCGTGGGCCGCACGTTTTGCCGGATCTGTGGGCAAGAAGTAAAGAAAGATACCGTCGACGAAGTGGCGCAGGTGATTTTGGGATTAGGTGAAGGCACGCGGCTGAACGTGCTCTTCCCTGTTTCGCCGGTGACGCCGCCGGCGGTAAAGCCGGAAAAAGGAAAAAGCGGAGTCAGAAAAAAGAAGCCGGCAAAAGCTGCGGCGGTTTCTGAGACGGTAGTGAATGCGCTGCGCGAACGCCTCTTCGACCTACGCAAAAAAGGCTTTGGACGGCTGTTCCAGAATGGACAGATCTTTGAGTTCGCAACGCCGGAGTCATTGCTCGACATCGATTTCAACCAGCCGGTGTATGTGCTGATTGATCGCATTGTTACAGGGCCAGATCAGCGGACGAGAATTGTGGACGCGCTGGAAACTGGATATCGAGAAGCGGGAGAGACGGTATTTGAAAGCGTAATCACCGGGCCACCCGGAGGTCGAGCGACAGTGCCATTGGATGATGAAGATGATGATACGCGTCGCAAGATGGAAGAGATCGATGACGTGATGGTTCCTTATCAGTGGCGATTCAGCCATCGCTTCGAATGCAAGACTTGCCACATTAAGTATGAAGAGCCGGAGCCGCCGCTGTTTTCATTTAACAATCCTTTTGGCGCGTGCCCGCGGTGCCAGGGATTTGGCAACACGATAGATTTTGATTTGAACCTGGTGATTCCGGACGTGACGAAGACGCTGAGTGAAGGCGCGATTGAGCCGTTTACCAAGCCGAAGTATCGTCCGTGGCAGGCGGAGTTGCGGAAGTTTGCGCGGCAGGCGGGCGTGCCGTTTGAT
>DASXJO010000853.1:0-4427 GCA_036497385.1 Candidatus Angelobacter sp.
TCTGCATAAGGACAGTTCTCCCGTGAGCCCATAAAAAAGGGCCAGCCATATTCGGCTGGCCCAAAGATCTTACGGATCAATCATCTAGAAGGTGACGTGAGCGTTCAAAATCATTGAACGGTTTGTGCCTGTGTTAGCCCACGTTTCGCCGAACGTACCAGGTGCAGCTCCGGCCGTATTAACGCCGTTGATGTTCCTGCTATTGACGTTGAGCCCTGGCACACCCAGGAACTGATAGTTGAGAGCGTTGAAGAGATCGGCGCGAAGCTGCACGCCGAAGCGCTCGTTGAGTTTAAAGTTCTTGGCCACTGCCAGATCCAACTGGTTGCGGGCCATTGAGCGGAAGCCATTGCGGCTGGCTGCGCAGGCAAATGGATTTCCACCGCACAGTGCGTTAATCGCAAACGTGTTGTTTACGACAAAGTGGACATCCGAGGGGTTGATTACCGGGCAAGCAGCCGTTCCGACTAGTGCGGTGCTCTGGCAGGTGCTAACGTTGATCAGCTGCGTCGCGTTCAGATAACGCCCTGATGTGTCGAAAGGAGCGTTGGGATTGCTGACCAGCGGACGGCAGGAATCAAGGGTCGCGCCGATGAGGGCATTATTGAAGCCTCCGTCGCAGTACGGGTCACCATTGTTTGTATTCTGGGAGGGAGTAATCGGCGCACCGGTCTGGAAACGGTGTGTGCCGCTCAGTTGCCAACCACCCAAAACACGGCCTAAGAAGCCCTGCTGGTTTTTCATCCATGGGACTTCGTAGATCAGGTATGTGCTGACCACATGCGGGAACGATTGCGCCGTAACTCCGCTCTCCCCGCGGTTGGGATCAAAGGGGTTCTGCGCGATCGGCGTGGTAACGCCACCTGTGCTGGAGAAAATCTCGCTGACGTTGTCCGTCGCTTTGCTCCAGGTGTAGGCCACATTAGCAGTCACGCCATGGAAAGTCCGCATCTTGAATTCAGTCTGCAGACCGTTATATTTCGACCAGGCGCCGTTGTTGCGAACGCGCAGGTTGGTAAAGTTGCAGTTCACGCGGCCGGCAGCATTAGGATTGCCGGCAGCAGCGGCCTGGGCTGGGGTGCACGGTGCGACACCAGACGGGATTAAACTGGGAGCCTGAACATCTAGTCCCGCTGTGCAAGTGCCGCCCGCGTTAAATGCACTGCAAATAAGCGGGTTGCCGTTGATCGTCTGGAAGTTCCCCACTCCGTGGTTGCCCACATAACGGGTTTCAAACGATATCTTGGATGAAAGCTGCCGTTCGATGCTGAACGACCACTGTTCAACATAGGGATTGACGAAATTCGGGTCAACGCGCGTTTGGTTGCGAGCACCCGGATTTTGGCCCGTCGGGATCAAAGGGAGGAAGGCGGTCTGAACGCCTTTTCCGGTCAGATCAGAAGGCAATCCAACGTTGCTAATGGTGCCGGAGTTGACCACAGGCGCTGAGGTGGCGACATTCAGGAAAATGTTGTAGTACGCGGGATCGTAAGCAATGCGATAGCCTCCCCGGATGACGGTCTGTTCATGTCCCGTCAGCTTTTGCAAAATGCGCGGTGTCCAGGCAAAGCCGAGGTTAGGGCCAAAGTTGTTAAGATCTTCAGGGATCTTCGGGATTTCTGTGACGCTGGCAGGCAAGCCTGCGGCCCAGAATCCACTGGCTACATTCTTTACGCTGATGTCGTGCAGCAGGTTTATGGCCTGCTGATCCCACTCCCAGCGCAGTCCAATATTCAAGGTGAGGTTGGATTTAACGCGCCAATCGTCCTGGCCGTAAAAGGCTGTGTCGTTCTCGCGGAAATCGAAGTTGAACGGCCCGTTCGTCAGGGACAGAGACGATCCTTTGCCCTGGATAAATTGGCTGAACGCATTCGTTGTTCCTGCCGAAATAAAGGTGTAGCCGCCGTTAATGCTGGGCAGGAAGTGATTGGGTGAGCTCTGGTGATCAAATTCACCGCCGAACTTCAGGTTATGGTGCCCGAAGACCGCGGTAACGTTGCTCTGGTACTGGGTATTATGCACCTGGCGGTCTTGAGGCAGGTTCGTCGCCAATCCGAAAGTTGTATAGGCGTTTGTTGCATCGCTAAAAGCGATGTTAGGCGGACAGGAGGTCACGTTTGCGATGCTGCATTGCGGAAAGGCTTCGCCGCCTGCAAACGTGAAGGCTGCTTTCGAATAGCCAACACGCGTTTGCTGCACCACATGCGCAGACCAATCCCGTGTGTAGTCAAAGCCATACTGTTCGTCATGCGCCGGGACCGCCACAAAAGCGCCGCTGGAGATGATTCCCGAACCGACGGCATTATTACTGTCCTGGTACAGGTACCGCACGAAGAAGCGATCTTTGTTGCTGATCTGCCAATCACCCCGGCCGGAGATCTGGGTGTCGTCAAACGGAGTGTTTACTGTGCGGTTGACGAAGGAAAACGGTACCAATACACTCGTGGTCCCATTACTAACCGCTATGTTCTGGATGGTGCCCGCCGGTGTTGGATTACCAACTTTGATGCCGTAGGGACCAAACTGCTGCAGCGCCGTCACTGCGTTGTTACCGGGGAATGCCGCCGCCAATGTGGAGATTCCGGCTGGCGTTGGCGTAAGACTTGATGATGTGGCCGACGAATCCGCGCGCTGGCGGTCATTCTGATAACTGGCGAAGAACCACACTTTGTCCTTGACCACAGGTCCACCGAATGTTCCACCGAAGCGATTCTCTACGAAGCGCGGAATCACAGCTGCATTGCACTTCGTTGCAAACGGTGTCGGGCTTCCAACAGCGACGCCCGAGGGGCAAAAGCCCAGCAAGGGATTCTTCTGGCCATTCTGATGCGAGAAGCTCCAGTTGCCGGTGTTGAACTCAAAACCGCTGCCGTGGAAGGCGTTCGTGCCGGACTTGGTAACATAGTTCACGATCGTGCCGGAATTGCGTCCGTATTCGGCGCCAAAGTTGTTACTTACAATCTGCACTTCCCCGATCACATCCGGGTTGCTGAGAAAGAGAGTGGGCCCGGCCACAGAATTGTCGTTGTTGGCCTGACCGTCAATCTGAAAGTTATTCGAGCGGCCGCGCAAGCCATTGTTGGCAATAGCTGCACCATTGGTGTTGCTGAAATTTGTGGATCCGCTATTAGCAACCCCGGGCACGTAAAGCGCCAGGTTATCAAAGCCAACTCCGGCGTTGGGCAGCTGCGAAACCGCCTGGGTGTCAAAAGTCCCGCCAATTTGGGCAGAGACAGTTTCGATCAGAGGCGCAGACGCTTCGACGCTTATTGATTCCGAAGAAACGCCGATCTTCAATTCCTGGCCGCCAATATTGTGATTCTGGCCTGAGTTAACGTCGACATTACTGACTTTCCGGCTGCTAAATTGGGTGGCTTCGATTGTCAGCGTGTAAGTTCCGATCGGGAGATTGGCAATTAGGAAATATCCTTCGCCAGTGGTTTTTGTTGTGAAACTGCTGCCTGTTTCAGACTGTACAGCGGTGACTTTCGCTCCGGGAACAACGGCCTTTTGTGGGTCATACACCGTGCCCGAAATTGATCCGGTTGTGATTCCCTGGGAAGAAGCGGCCACGCTGAAAATAAGCATGAGCCCCAAGACCCCAGCAAGAACCGCGAGGTAGCGCAGTTTTGTGTTCATTTATTCTCTTCTCTCCATTTTTTGGTTGGTGAAATGGCAGCAGGAAGGCGTACTGCCCCCTATACATATGTCCCCGTGCCCCCTACTTGCCGTTGGCTGATGCAGTGGCAATCAGAGTTCCACCTTTGAAATGGTAAAGAATCAATAAGTTACGTCAACTTAGTGCGGACTACATACTTAATAATGGATTTCTGATGATCATTTCGTCCCAAAATTGGAATAATTTTGATAAATTGTGCAACCCAACCCCGTGATCAGGCATCTGGCCCTACTTACAAGGATTTTTTAAGGCGTAAGCTCGATTGTTTTTCCCAAGTATGCCTTTATGCTGCAAAGTGCATGCTTTCCTGGACGAAATCGGCCATTTGCGCAGCACTTTTACTAAGCCTGCCGCTGTCGCTCCGTTCATTCGCCGGAGATGCTGGAACAGATCGTGGCGATCTCCGTCCACCAGCGCCCATCCGGCAGCCGTTACCGGCTTATAAGATCCAGGCTGGCATTGACGGCGAGATTTATCCGGTCTTCGCCAATTACGCATCCTTGCAGCGCCAGGGTGACAGGACTTTTGGCGTTGTTTCCGTCACGCTTTCTAATACGTCCCAGGAGCAGATGTCCCGCCGGATCAGCGTAAGGATCCCAGGCTGGAGTGACCAGGAAATTCAGACGGTAGCGGTAGACCCCGGCGTCACGCGAACGGTAGTTTTTGCGCCCGCGTTCCTGCCCCGTCTGTACCAAAACCATGAGATCACGGCCGCTACGGCCCAGGTCACCATTACTGATCCGGCTTC
>DASXJO010000854.1:0-4639 GCA_036497385.1 Candidatus Angelobacter sp.
GCCATTGAGATGTTCCGCACCGCGCGCGTTGACGTGCTGGGGCTGGTGGAAAACATGAGCCACTTTCTCTGTCCGCATTGCCACCAGGAAATCGATATCTTCTCCAAGGGCGGAGTAGAGCGTACAGCGAAGGAGTTCGGCGTGCCTTTTCTGGGCTCGATTGAGCTTGATCCAGAGATCCGCAAAGGCGGCGACGCGGGAAACCCTCCAGCGCTGGCAGGCGAGAACGATCCTCACGCCAAATCACTCTATGATTTTGCCAAGCGGGTGCTGATGCGTCTGGCTGAGGTGAAGAGCAGCAGCGCGCCGGGAGACGTGATTCAGGTGCAGTAGGGCGGTAGCGCTCAGCCTTTAGCTTTTAGCCATTGGCCCTTAGCCATAGGCTCTTAGGTTTTGGCTCTGTTTCGGTGGGTCAGGCAGTTTGCGGCTTCCACGGCAATGAAGGTCTGCATCGAATTTGAGACGGCAAAAGAACTCGCGCAGCTCTCAGTGCAAAGTCCCGAGTTATAAAAGCCTCAAGCCAAAGGCTAAAAGCTAATGGCCAAAGGCTGGTCCACTTAGCACTCTCCCTCTCCAAGTGCTACCTTGAC
The DNA here is from genome assembly GCA_036497385.1 of Candidatus Angelobacter sp. GTDB lineage: Bacteria > Acidobacteriota > Terriglobia > Terriglobales > Acidobacteriaceae > Angelobacter. The sequence goes on from DASXJO010000854.1 coordinate 591, forward strand.
AATAGGCCACTAACATCCTTAAAATCTAACTAGCAGGAGTTCGGGAAATTTCTGTCAAGTTATTGTAAATAAGACTTTTAGCTAGTCCGCAGCATGCCACACCCAGGACAAATCGGCCCTCGTGAGCGGGAAATCCTCACCGCTATCGTGGAGACGTATATCTCAACGGGCGAGCCCGTGGGGTCACGAACGCTTTCACGCCACAATAAAGATGGCCTGAGTCCGGCCACGATCCGCAATGTAATGTCAGATTTGGCTGAGAGCGGTTTCCTGGAGCAGCCACACACATCGGCGGGGCGCGTGCCGACGTCGCAGGCTTACAGGTATTACGTTGACCAGATTTCCGGCAAAGCCACGATCTCTGCTGCCGACCAGACGCTGATTTCAGACACTTTACAGGGCACAGTCGACGTGCAGGAGTTCCTGGAGCGGACGTCCCATGTGCTCTCGCTGGTATCGAGCGGCGTGGGAGTGGCGATCGGGAACGCAGGGCCAAAGAACGCGCTGGAGCATGTTTATTTCTCCCGGCAGGCCAATAATCGAGTGCTGGCCGTGGTGGTTACCAAGTCAGGCGTGGTGCATGACCGCATGATGCGGCTGGAGCGCGATCTGGACCAGAGCGACCTGAACACGGCTGCTAATTACATCAATGAGAATTTCCGAGGCTGGATCATCAGCCAGGTAAAGACAGAGCTGCGCCGGCGTATTGACGATGAGCGCTCTGAGTATGACCGGCTGATGAAGAGCCTGGACGAACTTTATAAAGGCGGGGCACTGGCAGCCGAAGAGCCTGCCAAGAACATCTTTGTAGAGGGTGTGGCGAACCTTGTGGGCAATGACCAGGACCGCCTTCGTCTGCGTGATTTGGTGAAGACGCTGGAAGAGAAAGAACGCGTGGCCGATCTGCTCTCTGCCTATCTCGATACGCGCCAGGAAGCCGTGCGCGTGGTGATCGGGCTGGAAGAAGCAGTACCGGAGATGCGCAACTTTGTGCTGATCGGGGCGCCTGCGCACGTCGGCGGAGAGATGCGCGGATCGCTGGCGGTAATCGGTCCTACCCGCATGGATTATCAACACACCATCACGGCGGTTTCTTACATCGCGCAGCTTTTTGACAAGCTGCTGAATGAGAACACGTGAAAATTCCAATCAAGAGACCAGGTGCTGTAATGAGCAAGGGCAATGGAAGGGCCGAAGCCGGCCTGGAAGAGCAATTGAAAGAAGAAAAGCAAAAGCAGATTCCCGAGAATGAACTTCCGGCGGCCGATCCCGGCGACGGGTTTGAGGAGAAAGCAGCAATAGCCGGCGGTCCTCAGGGCTCTGTAGCAACGCCTGCGGAAAGCGAGCTGCAGAAGGTGCGCGCCGAGCGCGACAACCTGTTCGACCGGCTGGCCCGCCTGCAGGCGGAGTTCGATAACTATCGCAAGCGCGCCGCCAAGGAGAGCGTCGATTTCCGCGACTTCGCCGTGGCCGATGCCTTGCGCGCTCTGCTGCCGGTGATCGACACCTTTTCCCTGGCGTTGAAAAGCTCCACCGCCAGGCCTGAAGACGTGCGCAAGGGAGTAGAGCTGGTCCAGAAGGAGCTTCAGGACGTGCTGCAAAAGCTGAATATCCAGCGCATACCGGCACAGGGCGAGCCATTTGATCCCAACGTGCATGAGGCCATCGAGATGGTGGAGAGCAACGATGTGCCGGACCATCACGTCCTCGAAGAGCTGAAGCCCGGGTACCGCATCAAAGGGCGGCTGCTGCGGCCCGCGATGGTAAGAGTGGCAAAGAAAGTTGGGTGATCTTTTCCGAAGTCGCGAACCGCGTTTTTTGCGGTGAGGGATCACTATGGACGCGAGGAACTCGAGGTAGGGGACCAGTTCTCTGTGAACTTTGTGAAGGAATAGGGGGTCCCTCACCCGAAAAATGACGGGTTCGGGATTTTAAAAAAATGGCCGAGCTGCCCGACTACTACATGGATCTGGGAGTGGATCCCAAGGCGAGCGTCCAGGAAATCGAGAAAGTCTACGCGAAACGGGTAGCCGCTTTGCGCGTATCTACGATAGAAGACGCGCCGGAGGAGTTGGCGGAGGTCGAAGCAGCTTACGCTGTCTTGCGTGATCCGCAGAAGCGCTCCAGTTACGATGGGCAGGTTAAGGCTGAGGACGACGTAGAAGACAAGAAGGAAGCGGAGATGAACGCTTATCTGCAGAGCCACCACCGCCGCAGCAATCGGAATAGGCGTACGGGTAGCTGGATTGACGCGATTTTTGACCTTCTGAAGCTCTTCAAATAAATCATTCATCCAATCGACGACAGAGGTAAGTTTTGGCGACGCAAGCAAAACGCGATTATTACGAAATACTGAGCGTGAGCCGCACGGCCACTGAGCAGGAGATCAAAAGCTCATACCGCAAGCTGGCCATGCAGTGGCATCCGGACCGCAATCCGGGGAACGCTGAGGCGGAAGAGAAGTTTAAGGAATGCACTGAAGCCTACAGCGTGCTAATGGATGCGGACAAGCGCGCACGCTATGACCAGTACGGCCACGCGGCTGTGAATGGCGGCGGCTTTGGCGGGTTTGACGGTTCCAACTTTGCCGACGTCAGCGATATTTTCGGGGACATCTTCAGCGACTTCTTTGGCGTGAATGTGGGCGGCGGCCGTGGCGGTCGTACCCGTGTGCAGCGCGGCGGCGATGCGCGCGCAGATATCACGCTGACTTTTGAGGAAGCCGCTTTCGGCAAGAAGACCCAGGTCAAGGCACGCCGCTATGAAGCCTGTGAGCAATGCAGAGGCACAGGATCAGCGGGATCGAAGGGGCCAACCACATGCCAAACATGTGCCGGCCGAGGACAAGTCCGATATCAGCAGGCCATGTTCAGCATTGCCCGGCCCTGCCCAACCTGCCATGGCCACGGCCGCGTAATTTCCGATCCCTGCGGCAAATGCAAGGGTGAAAGCCGCGTGATGAAAGAGCACCTGATTGATGTAAGCGTGCCGGCAGGAGTGGAAGATGGCACCCGCATCCGCTATCAGGAACAGGGCGATGTTGGGCCCAATGGCGGCCCTCCGGGTGATCTTTATGTGGTGCTTGAAGTAAAGCCCCACCCGTTTTTTGAGCGCGAAGGCAAAGATCTGCACTGTTCCATACCAATTTCATTCAGCCAGGCGTCTCTGGGAGCGGAAATTGTCATCCCAACTCTGGATGGCGGAGAGCACAAACTGAAAATGCAGGAAGGAACGCAGTCGGGGACGACGTTCCGCGTTCGCGGGAAAGGAATTCCGGCGCTGCAAGGCTCAGGCAAAGGCGATATGTACGTCAGGGTACGGGTGGAAACGCCGCGCAAGCTCACCAAGCGGCAGCGCGAGTTGATGGCGGAATTGGGTGAGACTTTCAATGTGGACAACAAGCCGGAACCACGCAGCCTTTTTGAGAAGGTGAAAGACATCTTTGGGTAAATACTACATTTGGTTCGTCGTGGTCGTAGCAGGACTGGCCGGCCTGATCCGTCTGCTGCTGCCGCGCCGCTTTGCCGAGCTGCAACTTGAGCGATTTAAGGCCACAAACGCTATTTCCAAAGCCAAGATGCGCAGCCTGCTCTTTCTGGCTGTAGGCGTGGTCTTTGGCGGAATCTATTTTCTTCCCTGGGGCCACCAGAGCTGGATCGTCATCGGCACGGTATTCTCTGTCCTGAGCGCGGCTGAAGCTTACTTCCAGGCGCAGTATCCCACGCTGGAAGCGTTGGTCTTTCAAAGTCGCTTGCTCGGCATTCTTTACCTTGGGCTGGCGGCCGGCTCTTACCTGATGCTCAAGCGCGTATGACGCGCAGGCGCTGGATTGCCGACCGCGTGGAAGGTGATCGCGCTTTTCTGCTGGGACCCACCGCTAACCATCTCTTCCGCGTTCTCCGCGTAAAAATTGGCCAGGAATTCGATGTTGCCGCCGATGGCGTGCTCCGTTCCGCCAAAGTGGTTTTCGCCTCGCATGACCGGGTTGAATTTGAGCTGGGCGCGGAAGTCGAGAGCGCTGCTCTGCCGCATATTACAGTCTATCTTTC
>DASXJO010000855.1:0-1887 GCA_036497385.1 Candidatus Angelobacter sp.
AAATCGTCGACGAATTTTTGATTAGCTGTGGTGGAAACAACGACGCCGAACTTTACAAGCAATATGTCACTTTTGGCGAAGATCCCTGGATCAGCAGCGAGGATTCCGAGTGCAAGTTCTCCGCCTGGAACTACGCGCGCGAACGGGCGAAAGAACTGGCGCAACAGAAATAATTAGCTGAGCGGAAAATCGGGCTAAAAAGCAGCCCACAAGCTCCCGGAGTGGCGCTGCAATCTAAAAAGTAGCGGCGGGAAGGGACGAAATGAGCGCCGAGCTCTGATGTTCTGATTTCATCAGCAGCGTTCTGTAAATATCAGCCGCACGTCGCAACCGCTGCTCTTCATCTGATCCGTTCAAGGCTTTCGCAGCCATTAAGTAATAGGCCAAGCGAAAAACGGCATACGCTTGGATGAAGCCATTGATTCTATGTTTGGCATTGTCTCCGCTGGCGCGGTAATAGAGATCGAGGAACTCCGTCGTTTGCTGCTCACTCATTTGCCATTCGACAATCGCGCCCGCCAAGTCCCACGCGATGTCTGTTGGCCCGGGAAAGAAATGGTCATCGCCATGGCTGCCGGAATCTGTCTTCAGCAACTTGCCTTTTATGGTAAGCAGCCATTCGTGCGGCTGCATTTTTCCATCGGCAATGACGGGACGCTCCAGACGAAGGTCAACCGGCAATTCAAAGCCGAGCTCACGCAGATTGTGCTCCGCCATATGTTGGAGAGCATTAAGATGAAATACTTTAACCGCGAATGCACGCTGCCGGAAAGCGCAATACTCAGCCAGTCGCGCCATTATTTCAGGAGAGAGATCGCTGGCAGCTAAAGGGCAGGCACCCAGCCATGAATACGAAATGAATCCGTCGCTTTCCTCGCGCGGCACTGGCCCAAATCCAGCGGCCGCAACTTTCTTTTCGCGTTCCAGGACTACATCACCGTAATGGCCCAGTCCGGCAAACTTGGAGAGCCTCTGCTCGCCTTGTTGACTCAATGACAAGTACTTCAGCCGCTCAAAGTTGGTCCACGTCGCCGGCCATTCGGATTGCTTCTCGAAGACTCGGCTGCGCCACTGGCCGCCATCAATGAAATCTACTGCTTCTGTTGGCCTGCGCGCTTCTCCTCCAGCGGGTATACAACGAAATCGCTGCCACCGTCGCACCGCATTTTCAGCGCACAGCATATCGATGTCCGGCTCATGGCTGCTGACTAATATGATCTTTTCCGTTGACGCTCCAGCTCGCTCCAGAGCTTCTGCCACGGCCAAAAATGACGATCCACTCAACCCCGGGCCTTCGTCTACCACGACGAAAGTTGCCCCGCTTGACACTGCTTGGCTGACCACAGCCAGCTGCTCCGGCGTGAACTCCGCGGTCCGATTGTAAGGATGGCCCTGCGGACGCACCGTCATCCTCTCCACTACAATCCCGCGTGCGCGTGCCGCAGCAGCGGCAACCGCGCTCAGGGTTGTGCCAATGCTCCTTATGCCCACAATCAGCAAGTGTTCGCACGCAGGAATCTGTCGCATCGCGTCCGCGTAAGCCAGTGGATGAAGTGCGTAGTATGCGAAACCTTCAGGAGTGGAGATACTGAGTTGCTCAACAGTGGTAAGCGCCCGCGCAGCCTCGATCAGAGATTCAGAAATCCCGGAGCCGATAGATATGGAATCAAAATCAAGTTTTTGAATATCGGGATTAGAAGCAGGATTAGAAGACGACGCGCGCTCGCCAGCAAGTAGAGCGTCGGCAATCTCATCGGTGAGCCGTTCGCAAGATTGCGCAGCTTCGGGATAGGCATCCGCAACGCCGCACTCGAACTCGCCGGCGAGCAGTAGAGCACCCACTAACGTTCGGTTTGAAAGAGGGCTGCGCACCTGCTCAAGCCGAGC
>DASXJO010000856.1:0-7958 GCA_036497385.1 Candidatus Angelobacter sp.
TATGTCATTGAAACTTGCTCGCGAAGTGGAAACTGAAACAGAAACAAGGACCTTCAACGACGATTTTCCCGCGCTGGAAGAAAAAATCTATAAAGCCATTGAGCTGCTGAAGTCGGCGCGTGAAGGCAAGGCCGCAGCGGAGCGCGATGCCGGTCGCCTGCGTGAGCAACTGGAAACCCGCGAAGAAGAGCTCGACGTGCTGCGCGGTGAGATGATCGCGCTACGCAAAGAGCGCGAAGAAGTGCGCGGGCGCGTGGAGAAGATGCTCAAGCAGATTGATGTCCTGGTCGCTGAAGGTTGACATGTCGTGGAACAGGGTTGAGACTGAGGGCATCGAGCAGCGCAACTCCAGTAGAGGTCCTTCGCTTTGCTCAGGATTTCGGCAGAGGACTTTCGCTTCGCTCATTCCTTCTAATCGCCTCAAGTTTGGAGCCAAGCGACAAAAATGAGCGTCCCGCACAACATGACCACCACTCAATTTGAGCTGCATGGCTTTGAGGTCATACAGACACTCGGCATGGTGCGCGGGATTATTGTGCGCTCCCGTTCGATCTTTGGAAATATTGGCGCCAGCTTACAGACATTGGTCGGCGGCAACATCACGATACTGACCGATCTGTGCGAAAAGACTCGTCAGGAGGCGCTCGATTTAATGCTCCAACATGCCGGACAGCTAGGTGGAAATGCCGTGGTTGGCGTCCGCTATGACGCAACAGAGATCATGCAGGGCGTCACTGAGGTTCTGGCCTATGGTACAGCAGTGGTGGTGCAACCAAAGCGCAGCTAATCGGCAAAATTGAAGCAGCCGCAGGCTCGATCAGCGCGGGCGAACGGCAAAAAAAGACTTGACCCTGCGCCAACTCGAACGATAATCAGAACAACGGAAGTTTTCTTGAAGGGGGAATCAGCGTGGTGACTCAACCGACAGCAGCGCCGCCCGTCCGAGTGGAAATTTACGATCAGGTTTATAACCTCCGCGGCGTGGATGCGGAGTACATCATGAAGCTGGCGGAATTCGTTGACGGCAAGATGCGCACCGTGGGCGAACAGACCTCCACCATCGATTCCCTGCGCCTGGCCGTACTGGCCGCGCTGAATATCGCCGACGAATATCACATCCTGAAAAAGAAATACGACCTGCTGGCGGGCGAGTTCAATCGCCGTGCCGGACAGTTGGCGGGAGCGCTGGACGAAGTTCTGGAAGATGAACGCCGCGCCGGGTAAGTCACAGAATATCTTTTCTCGCGTCGATTCGTTTTGGATCCATGTTTCAGTCTTAGAGACGTAGCAGTGCTACGTCTCTACGTCGTGACTCTTCTTCCCGCAAACCGACTCTGTAGTATCGGCTTTATCCCATTTTGCAAATTTAAATGTTTAAAAAAGGCCATCCGGCCACTTGCCATCTACTCTGCTTTTCTTTAGCATCAGTCCTGATAACCGGCCTGCAACGCAGGTGCGCACGGTAACCGTTCATGAACCAACATTCAATGAACAGGGGGCCTGACTCGTATAATAATGGCTCGGTGTGCGAGGTTCCGCCAGTACGGAAATGCCTAAAGAGCCGCGGCGGGTTCCCACCATCTTAGGATGGGTTCAGAACGGCCCGGTCGCACGGCCAAGCGGGTCGGTTGTTTTTGTCGCTTCGCTCCAAGCCGCTGGAGACTAACGACCGCTTTAGATCCTTCTGCTCCTGATGCAGGCGCTTCGGCGCGCAAGTCGGCCTCAGCGCTGAGTTCCCCCATTGTCGCTCCGCTTCAAAAAAGCAGTCGGTACTCAGCCGTTAGCATTCAGCCCTCGAATCATTCCTCAATAACCAAGAAAGTGCATTTCTGGTCTTCACCTCGATGGCTTTTGGCTGAATGCTGATTGCTGAGCGCTGATTGCTTCCTTACAATCCGTTCAGTGCCCGATTCCGCACCAATTCAAACGCTTACTGTGCCGCCAGAAGACAAAGGCACGCGTCTGGATCAATGGCTTGTCTCCCAATTGCCCGACATAAGCCGCGTCCGCATTCAGCAGTTGATCGAGCAGAAAAAAATTCTGATCAATGGAAACTCGCCCAAGCCATCCATGAAGCTGCGCGGCGGTGAGGAAATCCTCATTACCGGCGAGGTAGAACTGCCGCCGCTCCGGGCGTTTGCAGAAGATATTCCGCTCGATGTGATCTATGAAGATGAGAGTATCGCGGTAATCAACAAGCCGGCAGGAATGAGCGTGCATGCCGGTTCGGGCAAAGGCGAAGCCGGCAATCGCGGAACCATGGTGAATGCGCTGCTGCATCGCTTTAACCAGCTCTCGGAAATGGGAGGCGAGCTAAGGCCTGGCATCGTCCATCGGCTGGACAAAGAAACCAGCGGCCTGGTGCTGGTGGCGAAATCTGATCTGGCTCATCGAAAATTGGCAGAGCAATTCGCGCGCCGCGAAGTCAAAAAGACATATATCGCCCTGGTGCACGGCTGGCCCAAGATGACAAAAGGGACGATCAATGCGGCTATCAGTCGGGATATGGTCCGTCGTGCGCGCATGACCACGCGCCGCGCCACTCAGAGCAGGCCCGGACGGGAGGCCGTGACGCACTGGCAAGTAACCAAACAGATTGAAGGCCCTTATGGCAAACTTGCCCTGCTGGAAGTGACGATCGAGACGGGACGAACGCACCAGATAAGGGTACATCTTTCGTCAATTGGCCATCCTGTGGCGGGCGATACGTTATATGGCGCACCATCTCGCTTAGTCAAACCGCAGAGTTACGGAGGTACAGCGCCGGAGGTTGCATCTCTGAAAAGGAACTTTCTGCATGCTTTCGCGATACAATTCCGGCATCCAATTACTGAGAGGCCGCTTTCGTTCCAGCAGCCGTTACCGGCTGAGCTAAGTGATTTTCTCCGGCGAATCGGGGATTGAGGATTGTTTGTCGAAGACTATAATGTGCGAGAGAAGCCCTGATATGTACCTAAAAAAGACCCTTGCGCTGTTGTTCGCGCTCACTCTGGTTTGCAGCGCTGCTTTGGCGCAAACCACGCCGCCGGCCGCGCAGTCATCCGCTGTCGGGCAGGCTCCATCGCCCACGGCGAATGCCGTTACGTCCGGCTCGGCGACCGCCACCCCAGACGATACGCTGCCAGTGCAGACGTTCCACAGCCGCTCGGACGAAGTGAATGTCATTTTTACGGTCACCGACAAGCACAACAAGTTCATCAAGGACCTGAAAGAAAACCAGTTCAAATTTCTGGATAACAACAAGCCGCCCAGGCAGATCACGAACTTTTCTGCCGAGACGGACCTGCCGTTGCGCGTTGGGTTGTTGATCGACGCCAGCAATTCCATCCGCGACCGCTTCCTCTTTGAGCAGGATGCGGCCATTGAATTTCTGCACCAGATCATCCGTCCCAAAACCGACAAAGCATTTGTGCTGGCCTTTGATGAAGTCTGGGACCTCACGCAGGATTTCACCGGCGACCTAGACAAGCTGACGAAGGGCGTAAAGGTGATCCGTCCGGGCGGAGGCACAGCCCTTTGGGATGCCGTATTTTATGCCTGCCGCGACAAACTGATGAAGGAAAAGGAAACCGGCCCCGTCCGCAGGGCCATCATTCTGGTTTCTGACGGGGATGACAATCAAAGCCGCGTGCTACGGCAGGAAGCTATTGAGATGGCGCAGCGGGCCGGCGTTATCGTTTACACCATCAGCACAAACCTGAGCAGTAACCCTGACGAAGGCGACCGCAGCCTCAAGATGCTGGCCGAAACCACGGGCGGGCAGGCGTTCTTCCCCTTCAAGCTTCAGGACGTGGCCAATGCGTTCCATGATATCCATGAAGAGCTCCGCAGCCAGTATTCCGTGTTCTATAAGCCCGATGGATTTGAGGCCAACGGGCAGTTCCGTCCCATACAGATCGCCGCGGAAAATAAGAAGTTCAGGGTCCGCGCGAAAAAGGGATATTACGTGCCTCGCCAGTAGGAAAGCTTCTAATTTCCAGAAGAAAGCCCGGGCTGACCGGGCTTTTTATTTTGGCACGCGAATCTTCGGCATTTGGGCCACAAGAGATTAGGCGGGGCGATTGCAACTATAATAAGTACATCAACCGCATTTTATGATTCTCAAAAAGCACCTCTTCCTTTTGATTGCGATCTGTATAGGCTCGACTTTGGCCACGGCGCAGCAACCCGCTCCTGCGGCCACACCGTCGCGTTCGCCGGGCGTCCAGCAGCAGCCGGATAATGCAAACAGCGATTCTAAGAATCAAAAGCTCCCGACGGTCCGTGTGCGGACAGACGAAGTGAATGTGGTTTTCACGGTGGTGGATAAAGACGGCAAGTTCGTGCGCGACCTGAAGCAGGACCAGTTCAGAATTCTGGACAATAAGCTTCCGCCGCGGCAAATGATGAATTTTGCCGCACAAACGGACCTGCCGTTGCAAGTGGGCCTGTTGATCGATGCCAGCAATTCCATCCGTGACCGCTTCCAATTTGAAAAGGACGCAGCCTCAGAATTTCTCTACGAAATTATCCGGCCCAAATCTGACAAGGCTTTTGTGCTGGCTTTCGATGAAACCTGGGACGTTACGCAGGATTTTACCGGCGACATTGATAAGCTCCGCAAGGGCGTAAAGGTGATCAAAGCCGGAGGCGGAACAGCGCTGTGGGACTCAGTCTATTTCGCCTGCCGCGATAAGCTGATGAAAGAGCCTTCAACAGGCGCCGTGCGCCGGGCCATTATCCTGATCTCAGATGGCGAGGACAATCAAAGCCGCGTGTATCGCCAGGAAGCGATAGACATGGCGCAGCGCGCGGAAGTAATCATTTACACGATCAGCACGTCGCTGGTGGAAAGACACACCAAGGGCGACGACGATTTGAGGAGACTGGCAGATGCCACGGGAGGGCGCGCCTTCTTTCCTGAAAAATTGGATGACGTGGTCACGGCTCTTTCCGATATTCAGGAAGAATTGCGCAGCCAGTATTCCATCTCATATCGGCCAGACCAGTTTGTGACCAATGGACAGTTCCGGCCAATCCAGATATTGACGGACAGCAAGAAATATAAAGTCCGGGCAAAAAAAGGATATTACGTGCCGAAGCAGTGAGCCACGGGGGCTATTGGTTCAGCCGCGTAAATTCGCCCGGCAGGCTTTTGCTGAAGACAATCCTTTACCGGCTCGCCGCTTTGTCGTTGGGTGGATAGTAACCTTTGCGGGCCTGCATCTTATATCCGTCTTTGGATTTGACCTCAAGCCGGCGGAATTTACCGTCATTCACCGGATTGGTGGAACTGAAGCCCAGCAGGTACTGGCTGCGCAGTTCGGCGGCGATTTCGGCAAACGCCTTATCCAGCTTGTCCGGACGGCTCACTGTGATGATGCGTCCGCCAGTTTGTTCACACAGTTTGCTCATATCGCCATAATTCGAGGGGTATCTGGGATCGGTGATCAGCAAAACGTAAGCTACAGCGTCAGCCCTTTGGGCGGCTTCTATGGAATCCTTTAATCGCAGTTTGCTGCCCACATCGTCGCCATCGGTGAGAATGACCATGGCTTTCCGCCCGACCTGCTTACTCAAGACTTCGTCTGCGGCCAGGTAAACGGCGTCAAACAGGAGCGTGCCTTTATTCTGTCCAGCTGCCGTGGGCACAGGACCGGAACCTCCCATGGGTGACATGCCTACCGTATTGGTGTTGATGCGGGCTTTGTCGAGTCCGCTACGAAGCGAATGCATGTCAGAGGTGAGGTCCTGGAGCAGGTCAACGCTGATATCAAAGCTGATTACAAATGCCAGGTCCTTGTTGGTGAGCACCTTTTGCAGGAATCCGCTGGCCACCACCTTTTCCTCGGGCAATGTGCGCTCCATGCTTAAGCTGCTGTCAATCAGCAGGCCCAAGGTGATCGGCACATCATTTTGAGTGGAGAAATACTTGATTGTCTGCGGCTTGCCGTCTTCGAAGATTTCAAAACTGTCCTTAGTCAAATTGGGGATCAAGGCCCCGTGCTTGTCCTTTACCGTAACGAGCACGTTGACTACGTTCACGTTCTTGCGGAAGACCGGTACTTTTCCCTGATCTTTGTCAGGGACCTGATCGTTATCCTGGTTCTGGACCGGGTTCTTACCGGCATCTTTCTGCACGGCTGGGGGAGCGGCTTCCTGCTGGGCAGAGAGGGGCAGAGCAATAAATGCGATTGCAAAGACGAGTAATATAGTCCGCATAAAGGCCTTTGGACACAGCCTTTCTAATGAAATGTGTTGTGATCTATTCTATAAGATGCAACCGAGTTGCCTCACATTGGTCCGTAAGCCTTACAATGGCTATGTGACTCATTCTGCTGAAAAATCGCAACATTCCGGCCCCAAAAACGTTCTGAGTGGTAGGAGGAGCTGATGCTTAGGTTGACTCTTGGGAAGAAAGGGCTGATTTGCGCCCTGGCGGTGGCAAGTTTGCCTGTTCTGAGTCAGCAGACCCTTCCCGATGGTCCCAAACCGAAGGAGCAGCAGTCTCCCCAGAACGTGCCGGACGCGCCGCAACCAAAGGCGCAGCAGCCGGGGCAATTCCCTGATAGCGCCCCTCCAGCGCCGATTAACACACATCCAAGCGAGCCTGAAGCTACGCCGACGCCAATGCCACAAGCCCAGCGTCCCATGCCGGGACAAAGCGGTGTGACAAATGCACGCGATGACCTGTACAAGATGAGCGTTGCCGTGAACTTTGTGCAGATTCCCGTGCGGGTGAAAGACAGCTCCGGCAGACTGGTTTCCGGGCTGACTTCCAATGATTTCAAGGTGTATGAAGACGGCGTGGTACAGCAGCTCAAGTTTTTCACGGCCGATGCGTTTCCCCTTTCGGCCGCAGTGGTTGTGGCCACGGACTTGCCCTCAACAACCATGAAGAAGGTGAATGAAACGCTGCCGGCGCTGGTGGGCGCTTTCAGTGAGTTTGATGAAGTCGCACTCTATCGTTATGGCCACACCGTGCAACAGGTTTCCGGCTTCTCCGGTGCATCCGGCATTTCCACTGCCACGGTCAATCGCATTAAGCGTCCGGGACGCCAGGGCGGTCCACCGATGACTGGAGGACCTTTCGGCGGCGGACCGAGCATCAACGGACATCCGGTAAACGATCCAAACGCAAATGGAGGCATGGCGGGAGACGTGCAAACACCGCCGCGCGAATTCTACGTTCTGAATGACGCGATTCTTCGGGCGGCCCAGGACCTGAGCAAACGCGATAAAACTCGCCGGCGCATCGTATTTGTGATCAGCGATGGGCGCGAGCAGGGCAGCACAGCGGGCTACGATGAGGTAAAGCGTATCCTGCTGGCCAATAACATCAGCGTTTATGGGGTTGGCGTGGATACCGCCGCAATCCCGATATATGACAAGGCCAACCGCATTCGCGTTCCGGGCTTTGGCACCGGAAACATCCTTCCTCGTTACGCTTCTGAGACGGGGGGCGATATGGTGGCGGAATTTGATCGGTCGGGGATCGAACAGGCCTATGCCAAAATCGCCGATACCGCGCGCAATCAGTACACGCTGGGATATACGACGCAGGCCACAAAATCGAGCGCTTTCCGCACGATTGACGTGCGCGTGCTGCGCCCCAACCTGAACGTGATTGCCAAACAGGGGTATTACCCGCTGCCGCCGCAGTCGCAACCGGCCCCAAAACCATAGGTTACTTTTGGTTATTTCCGCCGGAGTTACAAGATTTGATACTCCGGCCAAGAGCGTAGAATTAGAAGCGCCCCCTCTGCAAGTCCGTTATGATATAAAAAAGTCTTTCAGCAACATGGCTGTTCGGAGCCGCAAGCGAGCAGTTTGCGCCCGCCGAGTGCTAGGAGAGTCTTGAGCTTTATTAACTTTGCCGCACGCGAAATTAACTGCAAGATCGTCTATTACGGCGCCGGTTTGGGCGGTAAGACAACGAACCTGCAGCATATTTTCGATAAGACGGTCGATAAACAAAA
>DASXJO010000857.1:0-40029 GCA_036497385.1 Candidatus Angelobacter sp.
AACATAAAGCCAATCGCGGACATTCAACCCATCGCCATACACCGGCAAAGGCTTTCCCTGCGAGGCATTATGGATCATCAGCGGGATCAGCTTTTCCGGAAACTGGTAAGGCCCGTAATTATTTGAGCAATTGGTAGTCAGCGTGGGCAATCCATACGTGTGATGGAATGCTCTCACCAGATGATCAGCAGAGGCCTTTGACGCCGCGTAAGGGCTGTTAGGAGCAAATGGCGTCTTTTCCGTAAAGGCCGGATCAGCGGGCCCAAGCGAACCGTAGACTTCGTCGGTTGAGACATGCAGAAAGCGAAAAATCTGTTTTTCTGTTTCCGTGAGACCAGTCCAATACTGGCGCGCTGCCTGGAGCAATTGGAACGTTCCTTCAATGTTGGTGCGGATAAATTCCTGGGCATTGTGGATGGAACGGTCTACATGGCTTTCCGCCGCAAAATGGATGATTGCCGCCGGCTCGTGGCGTTGCAGTAAATCGCCTACCAACTCCGCATCATTGATGTCTCCACGCGTGAAGATGTAACGACCGTCATCGCTAAGCTCTGCCAGGTTAGCGGGGTTCCCGGCATATGTGAGCTTATCAAGGTTCACCAGCTGGGAACCTTCCTGCGCCAGCCAATGCAATATAAAATTGGAACCGATAAAACCGGCGCCGCCCGTCACCAGAATCGATTGCTGTGATCTTGTCATTTCATTTGTCGTTACGGGAAGAGCATAACGTTTTGACCGAACATCTCCGGGGCCAAGCGTTGGGTTAAATGATTAGGCGTCAATGAAGAAAACTATATCGTAAACAGTTTGGCTTTGCCTAACATTCGGCCAAAGGAAGCAAGCACGTGTACACCCCAGCTTCCCCCGACGGCGAAATTGAATGATTTCGCGCTTACTATTTCTGTTGCACTGATAAAATAAGAGCACGGGCCCGTAGCTCAGTTGGATAGAGCATCTGCCTTCTAAGCAGAGGGTCGCCCGTTCGAATCGGGCCGGGCCTACCATTCAAATCAACAGCTTGCCCACAAAATACGCTCGCACGGAAGGTATCGCCAAGGTTGCAGAAGTGGCTGGAAGTTGACAGCCAGTTGTCGCCGTATGGCACATTTACGGCACATCCAAATTGCCGTATGCTTCGATGGTAGAGGCTGCCGATTCTTTGGGAACTGTAACGGCTTCCGCAACGTGTCCTGCACCTCCCGTGACGACGCCAGGCTCTGGGCATGGCTGAATCTCAATTCTCGGAAAATCGCGAACGTATCTGGTCGAATTCGGAACCAAGAAATCAACAAAATGGCCTGAGCAGTTCCTCCCATAATTCCCAGACGATTACACATACTCGAAGCCAGCTCGTGCCTTGGCAAGTGGGTAAACTCCGGCCGCATCCGAGCTATGCGCGACTCGGCGTCAAAGTTCACGCATCCCGGCTAAATGCGCTGCTCGAAATGGGTGAAGACGCATTTCTCTTTCCCCTGATAGTGACATCAGATGGCGTCGTCATCGATGGGTATGCTCGCCTGGAAGTCGCACGATTGCAAGGACGTGCAACTGTCGAATGCATCGAATACAACATTTCTGAAGAAGAAGCCATCCGTCGGCTTCTCCTTTGTCATCGCCCCTCCCCAGGATTGCCACCATTCAGCCGGATCGCCATGGCAAGAGATCTGGCGAAATCATTGAGACAAAAAGCGCTACAGCACCAGCAGGCCGGCGGTAAGAGCAAGGGTTCGTCAAAATTGACGGAAGCTGAGAAAGTTGAGGTCCGCAAAGAGATCGCGGCAGCAGCTGGCGTTTCTGTCGGCACCCTGAGCCACGCACTCGAAGTACTAAAGACTGGCGATCCGGAAATCTTGCGAGCGCTGGGCAACGGGGAGATCAAGATCGATAGGGCCTGGAGATGGTCCAAGGAATCGCGCAGTCACCAGCGCGAAAGTCTGAAACTTTACAGAAGGCACCGCGGCATGGAGAGAGTTGCAGAAAAGCTGGTTGCCCGGCAGGTGAAGAAGCTGAAGTCCAAACGACGACCGACAAGCCGGTGGCAAAATGCAACGTTGAGCGAGATTATATGTCGATTGGGCTCTCTGGCACCTGAAGTGCTCGGCGCCGTGGACGTGATCTTCATCAAGGCGTCGGTGCCAATCCTTGCCCTTTCAGAAGATATAGCCCAACGTCTTGGATTTCGAGAGGAGGCCCCTCTATGCAATTAGAAGAACCGATAAAGCGAATCCTTGAAGACACCCGGCGTGTTTGGGACCACGACGGTACGCGCTCGTGCGTCCGCGAAAGCTTCAGGAAAATGATCGAATGTAGAACGCCGGTATTGGGATGGCTGCTCTATGCCTCTGAAACGGAGAAAAGACGCGTGTATTTCACATGTAAAGTGCGGTCCTGCCCTAGCTGCGGTTATCGAGCGACGCTTCAATGGCAACGGGAGCAGTGGACTCAGCTACCGGATGTCTCTTATGCCGGCCTTGTCTTTACCATGCCCGACGTTTTCTGGGGTATTTTCAAACAAAACCGGCACTTGCTGCATGACCTCGCTACCATTGGCGGTGAGGCGGTATTGCAGTGGATGAAAGACAAGTATGGAATACGGCCGCTCATCCTGGTGGTGCAGCACACTTTCGGGCGGCACCTGAATTTCAATGCGCACCTTCATATGCTGGTCTCCGCCGGCGGCCTTTCGGAAACGGAAAGCCGCTGGATGGAAGGATTAATCCTCAATCCGGTGGGCTTTATGAAGTTGTGGAAACATGGCATCATTACATATCTCCGCCTCGCTCTTGACGCAGGAATACTGAAATCAGGCTTGAAAAGCTGGGAGTTGCGAGAACTCCTTGCAGACAAATACGAAGTCGGCTGGCATGTTGATATGCAAGAGCGTATTTCAAAGCGTCATTTCCTAGGATACGCCGCTCGCTATATTCGAAGACCTCCCATTGCACAGCATCGCTTTCAGGAAATTGACGGACCTGTCGTAAAATTTTTGACGAAAGACACCAAAACAAACGAGACGGTTTTGGACGAGCTGACTAAAGAGGAATTCATCCAGATTCTAGCGGATCACGTACCCGATAAATCCGTGCATTCCGTCCGCTATTACGGCTTGTTAGCGCCGCGCTCGCGGAGCCGCGCTTTTGCGATCATGTTTAAGCTGCTGGGCCAGCAACAGCGCCTCCGCCCGTGCCGATTGTCTTGGGCAGAGATGATCCTGAAGTACTTTGGAAGAAATCCATTGATCGACAGTAGCGGCCAATCAATGAAATATGTCGGACATTACTTCCCTGTCACAGCCTAGCTGGCCGCCTACTCCTGATTTCAAACAAGTGACTCCCGACTTGTGCCTTTCCGCGCCCCAATAAACCGTTGAGACAACTGCGGTCGGCTTTGGAACCTCAAGAACGGTTCCTCATCCGAAATCCTTACTCCAAGGGTTCAACTTTTTGGAAGCGAATTTTTGTTTTTCCTATAGATAGATTTAAGAGGACCAGAAAACATGCTTTGCTGTCATTTCTGGATTCAGCAGGACCAAGCTTGCTGTTCTGTCGCTGGTTGGTAGTGCAGATTGCTTGCCAACAATGGGTGTGCCGTAAGTTGTTGAATTTCGGAATTATGGACGCTGGCAATAGTGGGCAATTGCTGCCCACATTCGGGCAGTGCCCACATTCAATGGATTAACACGGGCAAAGACGCTCTGGAATGAACAACTTAAGGTTCGCAAATTTGGCAGGGAGCTTGCTTATTGAACAATCGGATGTGCGATATGGCAGCTATAATAACGAGCGGAACTATCACGACCAGTTCAGCAGTAGCGCGTGCAGAAGAGATCCGTACTGCATTCGTCGAGAACAAACAGGCACTGACATGGCTTGCCGAGTTTTTGACCGGTGATGAGATGATTGCGTCGGCCTGTGTGATCGACGCGTGCCACCTCACGGAGCGTGAGTATGACAGGGGACAGGAATGGTCTTGGACCTGGCCTCGTAACGCGACGATCCACTCCGCCCTCGCTATCCAACGATCGCGGATCGCCCAACTTTCTCCGGTTTACGACCATGGGTGTTGTATTCGTGAGTATCATGGGCCCCTGTCTCAGGACATGATCGGATTCGTGGCAAGTGAATCCGATGTTATTCGCCACAAGCTTGACGTTCTCTGCCGGTTCGCGCTCATTTTGTGTGGCGTTGAACAGCGCCCACCGGCCGAAGCGGCCCGGCTGCTGGGAATCAGCAAGCACGCTGTTGATGTCGCGTATAGCGCTGCACTTGAGTCGCTGGAGATCATTCGGTGCCAGGCAATTCTTGAGTCGGGTGATTGTATTGGGATGACTAACTGAGTTATGAGCATGCAGGTCGCGAATTCCGAGATCTTCATTGACAGCCTCACAGATCTATAGAAAGGTATTACCGACAACAATGGGCCCTGCGGTACCTACATTACATCCTGTTCAGTAATCGTCGTCATGACAACGAGCGCAGATCGATATAGGACCTTATTGGATGTTTCCGGCGCAGTTGCCGGTGAGCCCTCAGTGGAGGCGCTCCTGTGCAGCTTACGTCCCTTTTTGGCGAACATCTCTGCATTGCACGGGGCCGATCTGTTCCTGCTTGACGATGGTGACAAGGCGCTGCAATTGTTCGCATTCGATAGAGCGGCAGATGCGCCTTCGATTCCGGCCGGCATACAGATTGCCTGCATCGGCCCGGTAGCGCAGGTCATAGAAGCACAGCAACCCCGATTTGTTCTCGACATAGCACAGGAACTGATGAACATCCCTGAGCTTGCATCATTTGTGCCGGTGGTCGGAGCGCGAAGCTCGTATTGGTTTCCAGTTTCAACGTCCCGGAAGAAATACGGCATTCTGGCGTTTACCAGAGTGCAGACTGGCGAGGTCTCTCCGGAAGATTTGGAATTGATGGCTTCGCTTGCCTCGCACGTGGCTGTGGCTCTTGAGATCGCCCTTACCAGGGACCGTGCAGAGCTTTATCAGCGCGAGTTGGCCAAAGAACACGACCGGCTCAGAGTCCTGCTTGAAGTTAACAACCACGTTGTCACCAAGCTGGACGCCATCGAATTGTTCCGAGCGGCCTCGGCTTCTATCCGCAGCTATTTCCACAACGATTTCACCGGATTCTGGCTTATCGGCAAAGATTCGAGCCAGCTTGAACTGGCGGTCCTTGATTTTCCAGGCAGCAGAGGTTTCCTGGCTGATGTTGCAGTTCACGAACTGAGTTCGAGCGACCAGGAGAAGCTGCGCGCCCACAAGTCTGACCTGTTGTCGCTCCGTGACATGGAGAAACTGCCTGCCCCCATCGCAAAAAGCCTCAAAGCTGAATCGATTGCTACAGTAGCCATTACCCCGCTCATCACCGCAAGCGGCCCGTTGGGCGTGATCGCCATAGGCAGCCGCCTCCCGAACAGCTTTAGTCAGGAGGATTTGGGCCTCTTATCTCAGATAAGCACTCAGATCGCGCTCGCGGTCGAGAATGCGATTGCTTACGGTCGGCTTACTGCAGCGAGGGATCGCCTCGAAGACGAGCGTTTGTACCTCGAATCCGAGATTCTCTCGGAACGCAACTTTGAGGATATCGTTGGCAACAGTCAGGCGCTGCGCGCAGTGCTGGAGCAGGTTTCCATCGTTGCGCCAACGAGTTCCACGGTCTTATTACACGGCGAAACCGGAACTGGGAAGGAACTGATCGCCAGGGCCGTCCACAACAATAGCCCTCGGCGCGACCGGACATTCGTGAAAGTGAATTGCGCCGCGATTCCAGCGGGCCTTATTGAGAGCGAGCTGTTCGGCCATGAAAAGGGCGCCTTCACCGGAGCATTGATGCAGAAAAAGGGCCGCTTCGAACTGGCTGATCATGGCACGCTGTTTTTGGACGAGATAGGCGATATAAGCCTCGAACTGCAGCCGAAACTGCTTCGCGCACTTCAGGAACAGGAGTTCGAGCGCCTCGGCAGCGCCAGGACCGTTCACGTCGATGTCCGGATCATCGCGGCCTCGCACCGCGATATCCCTGCAATGATCCGGAATGGCCAGTTTCGAGAAGACCTGTTCTATCGTTTGAACGTCTTTCCCATTGAAATCCCTCCGCTTCGCGAACGACCAAGCGATATCCCACTCCTAGTTCACTATTTTGTTTCGCGCTTTTCTCGCCGAATGCAGAAGCAGATCAAAACTATCCCCAAACGCGCAATGGAAACTCTGGCCAGCGCTGCGTGGCCCGGGAATATTCGTGAATTGGAGAACTTCATCGAACGTGCCGTCATCCTGACCCAGGGGACGGAACTGAATGTGCCTTTAGCAGCGCTTGGCAAGTCGACAGGCCGGAATCAAGCGCTCGGGTCGAAATTCCACGACATAGAGCGGAACACGATCATCGAGGCCCTCAGGGCGGCATCAGGGAGGATTGCCGGACAGGGAGGCGCGGCGGAACGCCTGGGCCTGAAACGTACCACGCTGCAGAACAAAATGCGGCGGCTCCACATTTCAAAGCCAGACTACACACCCGGGATGAATTCCTGAAGTGACTCCTGACTTAAGTCAGGGTATCCTGTCGGCATCAAGTTTAGGGACGATCGGGGCACCTGAACGGAACCAAGCTGGTGCGCTGTTTGGCTGTGCTATGGAGAAGGCTATTTTCCGTCGGTCCTTTCCGATTCGAGCAAACCCGCGCCGCAGCGCGATTGCAATTTTATTCGGCGCCTGGCTTCTGTGTGTTTGGCTGTGGCCAGTCCCGCTTCACGCCCTCGATCCGAACAAACGGCTTACTCAGTACGTCCACACCTCCTGGCGGATGCGAGATGGGTCCGCGCCGCATGGGGGATATAAGATCGCGCAAACTTCGGACGGTTTTCTTTGGTTCGTGTCAGGTGACATGATGACCTTCGATGGCGTTCGCTTTACTCCCTGGGACGGACCTCCGAATGGTGGCTCCATCACAAAAGGCGCTCCGTTTGGCCAAATAGTGAATGCATTTGCGGACCACTCGGGGGGACTCTGGGTATTTGGATTACATGGGATCGTCCATCTGAAGGGCCAAGTTGTCACTTCTCACTTCGAGTTGGAAGGGCTTCGGACTCTTCAAAACTTTAGTGAGGATAGCGACGGCTCGATCTGGGTCGTGCGCGGCAGCAAGAGTGTTTCAGACGAACCGCTGTGCCATGTTACCGCACGCGCGGTGAAGTGTTTCGGAAAAGCTGATGGAATTCCAATTTCGCCACTGAATTCAATACTGGCCGACGGCAAAGGTGGCTTTTGGCTGGGAGGGCAAACTACCCTTGTCCACTGGCGTGCGGGTGTCGCTGAGACGTACGCGATCGAAGCGCTGAAATCCAACCTGGGACAGAGCGGGGTCGCAGGCCTGGCGCGTGGCCCCGATGGGTCGCTCTGGGTCGGCATTCTTGCGCCCGGCCCAGGGCGAGGGCTGGGACGAATGACAAACGGTGTCTTCCAACCATTTGTGACGCCGAACTTCGACGGCAGCAAACTCGCTGTCCACAGTCTGACTTTTGATCATGACGGCAATCTTTGGGTCGGCACAGTGGGCCAGGGGATGTTTCGTATCCAGGGAAATGTTGTGGACCACTATGGACTAATGGAAGGCCTGGCCAGCGATACTGTAGACGATGTATTTGAAGACAGAGAAGGAATATTATGGGCTGCGACACCGGATGGAATAGATAGCTTTCGCGATCCACGCGTCGCCAGCTTCTCGGCCCTAGAGGGCTTAGGAAGCAATCCGATGGGAGTTCTCGCCAGCAGAGACGGGACAATCTGGATCGCAAGCCTTGGTTCTCTCGATCACATCGAGAGAAACGGGGCCATCTCCTCCATTCGCACTGCGGACGGTTTGCCAGGTAATCGAGTCAGTTCGATGTTAGAAGACCGCGCCGGGAACATGTGGGTGGGAGTGGATGATGGACTCTATTTGTTCAAAAATAGGCGGTTCCGCCGCCTGCCTGAACCCAATCATCAGCCACTTGGGCTCGTAGTTGGAATCACTGAGGACGTCGATGGAAACGTTTGGGCAGAATGCTTCAGCAACCCGCGCAAGCTTGTGCGTATCCGCGATTTCCAGATACGCGAGGAATTCCCTGCATCCCAAATTCCCAGCGGCCGCACCCTGTCGCCCGATCCGCAAGGAGGAATTTGGATCGGGACTCTAACGGGTGACCTTATGCTTTTCCGCCATGGCAATCTGCAGACGTTCCCGCTGAACGCAACCGGCGATCCATTTAGTCATCAGATTGTCGCCAACGAAGACGGATCTGTGCTTGCGGGCTCCGCCGATGGCCTAGTCGGGCTACGGCAAGGCAGGGTACAGCGGTTGACCACGAGAAATGGCTTGCCGTGCAACTTCGTCACCTCTTTTATTAAAGATAGGGAGAAACGTTGGTGGCTCTTTACGGATTGCGGCATTGTGGAGTTGCCAGATTCCGAACTCCAGCGCTGGTGGACCAATCCCGAGATAATTGTGCGGTCCCGTGTTTACGATGAATTGGATGGAGCTCAGGCCGGACGGCCAGAGTTCAATTCAGCAGCCTATTCTTTGGATGGACGGCTCTGGTTTGCCAGTGGAAACTGGCTAAAGATGCTGGATCCCTCCAGAGTCTCGCAAAAGGCACTGCCTGCATTGACCTATGTTGAATCGATCGTCGTCGACAGAAAACAATTCGTAGCCAGCGATAACCTCAAAATCTCCTCGCACCCACGCGACTTGCAGATTGATTACACGTCGCCCACTTTTCTGATTCCACAGAAGGTGAGATTCCGATACAGACTCGATGGCCATGACCGTGATTGGCAGGAGGCCGGTTCACGCCGGCAGGCGTTCTACACCGATTTGCCTCCTGGAAATTATTCTTTTCGCGTGATCGCATGTAACAGTGACGGTGTGTGGAACGATAATCCGGCTAGACTGGATTTCTATATAAGACCAGCGTATTACCAGACGATTTGGTTCCGGGTGCTATTCGTCGCCGTCCTTGTGGCAATGCTGTGGATGGCCCATCGGTTCCGCCTTCGTCATATGGCAAGACAATTCGATATGACTCTGGACGCCCGCGTAGCGGAGCGCACCCGGATTGCGCGCGATTTGCACGATACGCTGCTCCAGAGCTTTCATGGCTTGCTGATGAGTTTTCAGAGTGCTTCGCGGCTGCTGCCGGAACGTCCTTTGGAAGCCAAGGGAAAACTAGATAGTGCCATCGAGCATGCGGAAGAGGCGATTCTTGAAGGCCGCGATGCAGTGCAGGGCTTGCGGGCTTCTACGGCGGAAAAGAACGATCTTGCGAAGGCCATCAGCACGATGGGAGAAGAGCTCGCAACTGATTTCACCGGATCTCCAGCCCCAACATTCCGTGTGGCGGTGGAAGGTGCGCCGCGAGATCTGCATCCGATTCTCCGCGATGAAGTTTACAGGATTGCGGCCGAGGCACTCCGCAACGCATTCCGGCATGCGAAAGCGCGGCAGATCGAAGTGGAGATCCGCTATGACAACCAGCAGTTCCAGTTGCGGGTGCGAGATGATGGACGCGGCTTCGATTCAAAAGTTCCAGCCAGTCCGGGACGAGGGGGGCACTACGGCTTACCAGGGATGATAGAACGCGCCAAAATTGCGGGAGGCAGGCTGACCGTCTGGAGCGAAGTCGGCGCTGGCACCGAAGTGGAATTGGAGATTCCTGCCAGCACTGCGTATGCTAAAGGTCAGAGACCTTCCTGGTTGGCAGAAAAGCTCGGTGTAAAGGCCAAGTAGAGGGAGTAGGAGATCCAATCATGAACACCGGCGCTCCTCGAATTCGGATTCTCACGGTTGACGACCATCCAGTGGTCCGCCAAGGGATCGCCGGCATGGTAGCAGTGGAGTCAGACATGATTTTGGTCGGCGAAGGTTCCAATGGCCGTGAGGCAATCCAGCAGTTCCGCGCTCATCATCCCGACATCACGCTCATGGATATGCAGATGCCGGAGATGAATGGCCTCGATGCGCTCATTGCTATCCGCAATGAATCTGCAGACGCGAAAGTTATCATGCTGACAACGTACACGGGCGACGTGCAAATTCTTCGCGCACTCAAGGCTGGCGCTCATGGATACCTGCTTAAGAGCACGTTGCATCGGGACTTGTTGGACACGATCCGCTCCGTTTATGCCGGAAAGAAGGCGCTCTCCCCAGAGGCCTCCTACGAAATCGCCGAGCATGGAACTGATGACGCACTGACCCCACGCGAAATCGATGTGTTGCGACTCATTGCTGCCGGGAACAGCAATAAACGCGCTGCCGATAAGCTCTCTATCGCGGAGGCCAGCGTTAAAAGCCACGTTGAGAATATATTGTCCAAGCTCGGCGCGAACGATCGGACCCACGCCGTTACCATTGCTCTAAAACGTGGCATCATCGATTTGTAACTTCTCCGCCAAAAGACGGAGGCCGTGGCCGAATATCGGCGGTTTTGCATTATGTTGCAGCGCCCTTACACTTCCTTGAGGGTGGTCGTGCAGCGCTTATTCTCAACATTTGCTCGTGGCTGGCCCGGCGTCGGGCTTCTTGTTCAGCGACTTGTAACCGCTGCCCTTCTCTTTCATTCTGCGATCGCGCATGCACCGCAGATAACACTATTGCCAATGATCGCAGCAGGCACGGGACTCCTTCTGCTGATCGGCTTGTGGACTCCACTGGCAGGAATCACAGTGGCCCTTTCTGAACTGTCTATGCTTTTCTCACATCAGGCCGACCCATTGAGTTGCGTTCTGCTGGCGACGCTTGGGGCGACTTCGGCCATGATTGGTCCGGGAGCCTGGTCTATTGATGCCCGCCTCTTCGGCAGAAAAGAAGTTCGGATCTGAGCTTGCCCCGCCAAATGGCGGTGCAAATCTCCCCTGTTCTAATGAGTAAACTTCCCCTGAACTGATGAATAAGTTTCCGCTGATCCACTGAAATCGCAGGAGTCGATCTGCGGTTGTGTGCCTTTGGGGTTCGGTCCACAATCACGTTTGGGACCGAGATCATCCGTGAAGGAGGTACGACAAATGAGTGCAGCAATTGCCAACCCGACCATCAATGAGTTGCCTGAATTGCGATGGACACAACGGCCATCTCCGGATCGAGAAGCTAGCGCTGAGTACTTCAAAGACATCGTAGGTAATAGCGCGGCCATTCAGAAGGTGCTGGAGCAGGTCACGATTGTTGCGCGTACGGATGCGACGGTTTTACTTCACGGCGAGACCGGCACAGGTAAGGAGTTGATTGCCCAAGCCATTCATAACGTCAGCGCCAGGCGCCAGCGCACCTTTATACGCATGAACTGCGCCGCCATTCCGGCAGGTCTGCTGGAGAGCGAACTCTTCGGGCACGAGAAGGGGGCGTTTACCGGAGCGTTGATGCAAAAGAAAGGCAGATTCGAGCTTGCAGACCGGGGGTCCCTGTTTCTGGATGAGATCGGGGACATAAGCCTGGAACTGCAGCCAAAATTATTGCGGGCGGTGCAGGAGCAGGAGTTTGAGCGCCTGGGAAGCGTTAAGACCCTAAAAGTCAATGTGCGGATGATTGCCGCGACCCATCGCGATCTTGCAGCCATGATTCACGAGGAAAAATTTCGCGAGGACCTGTTTTACCGGCTCAACGTGTTCCCGATCGAGATCCCGCCTCTTCGCGAACGGCGCGAGGATATTCCCCTGCTGGTGAATTACTTTGTGAGGACATTGTCCCGGCGAATGCAAAAAGGCATTATCTCGGTGCCCCGGCACGCGATGGATGCAATGACCAATCATTCCTGGCGGGGAAACGTGCGGGAACTGGCAAACTTCATTGAACGCGCCGTGATCCTCTCGCAGGGCGAAGAATTACAAGTGCCTCTGGGAGAGCTGCAAACCTGCCATGCGAGAGAGATCACATCATCTTCCACGTTTCAGCACGAGGTCCCGTCATCGTCCACGTTCCTGCAGGCACAACGGGAAGTGATCATCCATGCGCTGAAAGCTGCTTCTGGTCAGATCTCGGGCAATGGAGGCGCTGCTGAACGTTTGGGATTGAAGCGTACCACTCTGCAAAATAAGATGCGCCGGCTGAACATCTGCCGCGCCGATTATGCATACTGATGGTGCTTATCATCCCGGGCCAGGAAAGAGATTGGTGCTCTCACTGCACCGTTTCACCCGGGCCTTTCCTTCCGGCTCGAATAGCCGACGCTAACGCTTACTGAGGATCTTCATCCGGCAGCGCCGCAGATGGAACTTCGCCGCTAAGCGATTTCAAAAATGCGACAAGGTCCGCCTTTTCGCGCGTGGTAAGCTGCAGCTTCCTGATCTTAAAGTCAAGCCAGGGGTTCGCATTTCCTCCAGCCGCGTGAAAGTCGATTACTTGCTCCAGCGTGTCAAGGCTACCGTCGTGCATGTATGGAGCGGTCTCGGCGATGTTGCGTAACGACGGCGTCTTGAAGGCGCCGCGATCGCGATCGCTATGTGTCACTTCGTAGCGCCCGAGATCGGTTGGCGTGGAATTTTTCACGCCGACGCCGATGTTGTGGAACTCATTGTCTGTAAATAGAGCAGTGTGCTCAGCAATCGTGTGACACGATGCACAGTTGCCCTTGTCGACGCGGTGGAAGACCTCATATCCGCGCTTCACACGTTTATCAATGGCATTTTGATCTCCGCCGAAATACCAGCGGTCGAACGGAGAATCACCCACCACCAGCGTGCGCTCATATGCCGCAATTGACTTCTCCACTTTTTCGAATGTGACCGGGCCGGCGCCGAAGGCAAGCTTAAACGCGCTAACGTAACTCGGGTCATTGCCAAGGCGCTCCACCACTCCGGTGAGGCTGTGCGCCATCTCCACCGGATTCTGCACCGGGCCTTCAGCCTGCTTTTCGAGAGTCTTCTCGCGACCATCCCAGAACTGGGTTGAGTAATACGCGGTGTTGAGGATTGTAGGCGAGTTGCGCGTTCCTTCCTTCCCTCCAACGCCAGTGGACACTTCACCCGCGTAGGCAAACCCGTGGCCTGGGTCATGGCACTTGGCGCAGGAGATCGAGTTATCGACCGACAATGATTTATCAAAGAAAAGGCGCTTACCTACGGCTACTTTCTCAACCGTGAGGGGATTGTCTGCGGGAACTGGCACCGGAGGCAATCCGAGCGGGGTTGCGATCTTTTGCGGTTTACCGATGGGCCTCGCCGCTTTGACCTGCTCGTCACGGTAGATGAACATCGCCGCGACGATCGAGATTAGCGCTAGTGCCGAAATGATCTTACTGTAAGTCATAAATTCTCCGCTTCATACCTGTCATCTTCAAATTCCATTGATGGCCGATCCAGGCTGCAACGCCACGGCGTGGTGGCACATGCGGACCCGCTGCGAGCATGTGGATCGTGCTCTGGCCGTTCGATCAACCTGGTTCAGTTGGTCGAACATCCTCTTGATTCCCGAACTACGCCGCTCCTGCCGCTTCGGCGCGGCTGCTCGACGTCAATCCGGCTTTTTTTGCCACGAACAGGTCCGCAAAAGCATTGCGCACCTGCGAGAAAACCACGAACCATAGCAGCGTGACCACAATGGCAGCCGCCATGTTCTCTGAGCTCAGGAAAATGTGAAAACTAAGGATGTTTACGAGCACCGGCCCGAGCAACGTCAGCGCGAGCGGCACGTAGCGGTTGCTGAGCAGGACCACGCCGCCGATGAGCTGCGTTCCGAACACGACCACGTAGTAATGCGAGCCGGACAACGCTCCCATGAACTGTCCGGCGAGACCGGCCAACGGCGGGTTGGCGATGAAATGTAAGAAGCCGTTGAGGCCGAAGACGGTGAAAACGAGGCCCAGCAATAACCGGGCCATGACAAAGACGTACTTCATTATTTTTCTCCTTTGCTTGAAGGTTGATTCATTGCGACGGTAAGTTGAAGATTTCCGAACCGTCATGCCATTCGCATGGCATGCGGCCGGAACTCAAGTGCTTTAGTGGTTGCCATGCTCGCTCGACTCTTTGCTTGCTTTCCCATGGTGGGCGCCATGTGGACCGCCCATGGCCTTGTCGTGGAGAGTCTGGTAGGTGCGCTCTCTGGCGGCGGCCTCCTCCGTGGTCAGGTGCAGTGGCTGGGGCGGCTTTTCATAGCTGTCATATTCGTAGCCGAGCGGCGCAGTACGGTCGGCCATGCTGACGGGGAGATCCGCGCGCCTGCCGCTTCTGTCTCCGTACGAGAACTTGCGATTGAGGTATCGGGGATCAGTAGGATTCTTATTCCCGAGCAGATTCCAGCTTTCCCAGAGGCGGTCGATGTTGGCGTGATGCAGATAGAACATCGGGTCAGCGCCGACGGTGGAGAAATCGGCCATGTCGCCACCAAGGCCAATATGAGTGAAGAAGTGCGGGTTTATGTCCAGTCTGGGATTGAACCCGAGGTTGCCGTTGGGCCCATCGATGTAAAACTTCTCGTTGAGGGCGTCCAGGTTGATCCAGTCCTTGAACGGTGTATCAATGCGTTCGCCGCCATTGACCCAGAACCAGCGAGTGCCGTCATACAGCGGGCTGCCTGGGTCCCGGAACACGGCTGGCACTACCAAATCAGCTTCGTTGCCCGTGATTGGGTTCCAATACGGAAGCGTAAAGTCCTCGTCGTGCAGAACCTCGCGAATGACGCCCTCGAATTGAATAAGCATCAGTCGATGCCAGGGCAGGAAGAACCATTGTTGATACTGCTCTGGGTTTGAAGGATTGGTAGCGTGAGCTTGGCAGCCATCCCACACGGCCTCGGCATCGGCTTGAACGTCCTTCGGGAGTGTGGCGATGACCTCGGCTTTCTTTTTCATGGAGAGATCCCACAGCGCAGCCGGGTAGCCCTTGACCCAGTGGGTATACCACCACCAGGTCCAGGAATGCTGATCGGAGTCCGGCAAGGTCTTCATGATCTCGACCGCCTTCGCGTATTTCGCGAGCATCACCTGGCCTTCGGGGCTGTTCACGTTGTAGCGAATGTACGGCTTCTTCTCTCCGGAAGAAGCCGTACCCTGGTTGTTCATGCTTTTAGAAGAAGCCGCATTGAAAGTAGGCGCGCTTACGTTCTTCAGAAGAGCGGAAGAAGACGCGCTTACGTTGTTCACAGCAGCGGGAGAAGGAGCCGCACCCACATTCTTTGCTCCCGTGGCAGGCGGCGCTTCTTTCTTCGCGCCCGTTTGAGGAGGTGGAAAGAAGAAGTTCAGCTCCAGTACGTCATGCTGTCCCGTGTGGACTTGGAGACGCGGGTCCTGGAACGTCAACGCTCCTGCGGATTGAATCATGCCGCTGACGAGATGAAGTTCGTTCCCGATCACCGCGCCCGCGATGCCATGCCGCGGCATCGGCATTGGTGGCAGCGAAATCCATGAATTCGTGGCCGGCTCGTACGCCTCGACGGCTCGGTACGCACCGACGAGCTCTTTCGTAGTTACCTCGCCACCCGCTATGTAGATCCTGCGACCATCGCTGCCCCATGCGCCGCCGCTGCGGGGCGTCGGCATGCGTTCTTTCGGAGCACTCCACATATCAGCTATGGGGCTATACTCCTCGACCACATCCGTGTTGGTGGCAGTCAGGATGAATGCGTGGCCGGTGCGGCCACCAATGACGTAGATCTTGCCGTTAACGGCAGCGGCGTAAGCGTGATTGCGCGCCACTGTCATCGGCTTGCGACTCTCCCACTTGTTCGTGGCAGGGTCGAAAACTTCGTTCGTGGTCAGCACCAGAGATGGACCGAAGAACGTGAAGTACGGGTCCTTGGAACCTGCCACGGTGGTGGCGCCGCCGATGACGTAAATCTTGCCGGCGACTTCGACCGCTACTGCAGCTCCACGTTTCGTGGGCAGCGGAGCCAGCGATTTCCAGGAATCGGTCGCCGGATCATACTCCCATACGTCGGCGATGGGTTCCCAGGCGCCGCCGGTCGGTATCTGAGTGTCCTTGGGAGGCACGAAGCCGCCGATCACGTAAAGCTTGCCATTGGCAGCGGCTATGGCCGCGTGGTGGGCCGACCGGGGCATCCCTTTTTTCTGAGTCCATTTGTCGGTAGCCCGGTCGTATTCGTAGTTGATGCCCGCAGCTTTGCCTTCGTCCCAGCCGCCGACCACGTACATTTTCCCGTTAAGGGCGACGCCGTAGAGCTCTTCATCGGGGTCCGGAAACGGGGCCGCCTTTTTCCATGGAGATGTTGGTGCTTGACCACCATCGTGAGCCGATGCGGCCGTTGCGAAAACGAGGCTGACGATCAAAGCAAGCATCGCAGCCCCTCTTTGTATTACTTTCGACATTGAAGTCTCCTTTCGAGTTAGTTGAGGATTGAGCAGGTCCATGGATTTCTTCAGGACCCGCGTTTATCTGCTGGTTTCGTGGTTTGATTTCGTGGTAAAAATCAGGCCGACGAGCAGGTAGTGGACGTCTTTGAGTTGTTGAGTGGTTTCGTATATGTAGGACGGCTGAAACGCCACGTGTTTGTTAATCGGCACCGTAACGCCGCTCCAAACCCGGTTCCTGTTCCATCCGCCATTTTTCCGCTCGTAATAGGCTTCGTAGGCGGCGAAAGGCTTGACGATGTGGTTTGCAACCGCGAGAGGATGCGAGACCGTGATTCGATTGCGATAGCGGCTGAGCTCACCGGTAGGACGAAACCTTCTTACATACATGTTGCGCTCGGAGATTTCGAAGTTGTGGACGGAGAACTTGAATGTCCCATCAATTCGAAATTGGTTCTCCTCGTACTCGTGCGCAAAGTGCGCCGACTGCTGTGCCACCACTGCATCCAGCCCACTTGCAGGAACCTGCAAATGCAAATAGCTGGGAGTGATCGTTAGAGACCTGGTGATCCGAATAGGGACATCGAGTTGTTCTCCTGGCGCTTTCAAATTACCGGCGTAAAACCCCAGGAGTCTTAGACCGGCCCGGTCTTGTAGAGGAGCGATCATTTCTACGTAGCCGGTGGGAGCAAATATGTAGCCACGGTCGTGAGGTCCAGCAGGTACCTCTGTTTCCTGGGCAACGCACAGCCCGCCAAACGAAAGCACACAGATCACCAGACCTGGCAAATGACGCAGCGCGAATCTTGTTAACCTTTGCATTGTTGTCTCCACCGACATCGCCATCGAGGCTTGATGTCAAGAATTCCTCACAACCGGATGCCATTGTCATATCCAGTCGTGACGCACATTACATAGGCAATCGCCGCTCCAAAAAAATTGTCTGCGTGTAGATTCGTGCGTTCTTCCAATCATTTTGTTGACCTGTTTGCACTTACAACCAAATGATCGGTCGGCACGTTTACGTAAATGAACAGATCAGTTCGTTGATGCTTGCCCGCCCGCGGGCAGGCACGACCGAATTCGGGCTAATCCGGCAACTGCTGACCTGAAGCGTGACAGCAGGTTCCAGGGAAGGGTGTTCGACTCGATAGTTGTCGACGACCTGCTTCCACGCATCTTGAGCTTCCGACAGATAGTCATTCACAGTGTCTTTCCCCACCCGCAACAGCATTTCTCGTGCATAGGAGTGATCGCTCTCGGATGTGAGGGGGATCCTGATTTCGTCCCAGACAAAGCGAAATCCCTGGGAATAGTTGAAAACCAGTCCCTTTAGCACTGTGCTGTTGGGAATGCGAACAATTCGTCCGTTATAAAGATCGCCGCTCACCCACTGGCCTGTTTCCAGAATCGTGGTTCTCATGACAGAGATATCAACCACGTCTCCCTTGGTCTCATTCACACGGATTCTGTCGCCTACCCGGTATAGATTGGAAAAGCCGATTGCAACAAAGCCGCCAAGGCTTGCAATCACGTCTTGCAGAGCCACAACTACTCCCGCCCCTAACAAACCGACGGCGAGTCCAACCTTCTTTAATTGGTCCGCGAAGAGAATCGTTATGAACGCAAGGATAATTGTGTAAGCGGCGGCAGTTACTATTTTCCGGACGCGATAACGCTGGTCGCCATACGCAAAACGCATTGGCAGCTTGCGCTCTAACAGGCGAAAGGCGCTCCGGATCAGAAAAACGCCCAAGATGCAGTAAAACAGCTTAGCGGTCAGGGGAAGTGCGGCGAGATGTTCAAACAGTTGTTCCATGGGCGTTTGGAAAGACTTCAGATGGTCACCAGCGGCACAAATGATTGCAAGCATGAGAATCTCGACGCCCGGATTACGTTCTCCCAGCTATGTGAGTAGCAAATGAAGTTCCATTCGAACGGAGCATTCAGCATTGAGCCGGGTCGGTGCACGAGAGCGCAGCCGCTAACTGCTTTTAGCGCTCTTTACAGCATTGGCAATCGAGTGATCGCTGTGGTCAGGTGAGGGGCGTTATCTGCCCCTTTGCACGAATAGGAATAAAGATAGGATTTTTGATTCGTTATTAACTCAATGGAACTGTTTGGCGAAGGATTTTTGCCGCGATGTGGTCATCCCTGCCCGTCGGTGGGCAGAAGATTCAGTTTTCCTGCCGCAACCCATCCCTGAATAGTCTGTTGCGCAATGAGTTAGCCAAAATCTTTCTTCGGCCATTCACATGCCTTAGAACTTGGCGAACATGATGAGTGTTTTCCAGTTCGTTCTAAGGGTGGTGAGCTGACCATGCTGCGCGTTGAGTTCAATGACGATGGAAATGGCGCGTTGCGCGTGCGGCTGTTTGGCCGAATGGTCGGCGCCTATGCTGAGGATGCAAGAAATGCGCTGGCCCACCGCCAGCTTCCGCCGTCGATTTGGGTGGATCTTTCGCAGCTAACCTTTATCGATTTGTTCGGCGAGCAAGTGTTGGTGTGGCTAGGCCGACTTGGCGCCGGGTTTGTTGCAGATAATGTTTACGCCCGCTCCGTATGCGACCGCCTGCAATTGCGCATTTCAGATAAACCGGCCGAGATTGATTCAGGAAGAGACACGAGCGTGCTCCCATGAAACCGCAACCAGATGCCTTGTACCTGTTCCTTTGCCACTTGGAGTGTCGCAAAGGACAAAACCCCAATGCTTACAAGGAACTCGTGGCTGCTCTGGATGATCAGAATGCAGACATCCGCCAGGCTGCCGAATCGCTGCTGCATCTCGCGGCAGCAAGCACCGATACGCTGAAAATCAACATCGTTGAGAACAAAGACGGCGCTCTGGTTTGTCTGTCAGGCAACGTTGATATCGATTCCTCCCCGGCCCTACGCAACCAACTTCTCGCGCTTTTGCGAAGCCGCAACAACAGGATGGTCAGTGTTGACTTGTTTGCAGTTACCAAAATTGACAGCTCCGGCTTTGCCACCCTGATTGAAGCGCTCAAGATCGCACGTGCCGGCAAAACGCAGCTGAAGTTGCAGGGCTTGCATGACGGGCTGCTTCGAATGGTTGAGCTTACAGGTCTCCTGTCTCTGTTCAATGGAAACAGCAAGACAATTACGCGGTCCGGGCTCGAGGTGGTGTGATGGCCAATATCCTGGAAATTACCGGCAAAAGGACTCTCAATTATCTTGAGTATATTGGCAGCCTAAACATTCAGTTATGGGCTACTGTTCGGGCCATGCGCTCGACCTTGCCGCTGGTTGGAAATCGGCATCGGTGGAAAGCAGCCGTTTACCAGATGCTGGACATCGGGGTCAACGCCCTGCCGATGATCGCTCTGCTGGCGATGTGCTCGGGATTCATCCTGGCCCTGCAGGGTGCATCTGAGCTGCGGAGGTTCGGGGCTTTACGTTACGTCATAGATTTGGTGGCAGTCGGTTTTACGCGGGAACTGGGTCCACTGCTTACTGCCGTCGCCATCAGCGGGCGCTCAGGATCCGCTTTCGCCGCTGAAATCGGCATGATGACAGTGACGGAAGAGATCGATGCACTCAAAGTCATGGCATTCGAGCCGGTGGAATTCGTTCTGGCCCCAAAGTATGTGGCGGCTTTGATCGCCGTGCCCTGCCTGACGGTCATTGCGAACTTTTTCGGCATTCTTGCCGGCGGGCTATTCATGCTCTTCAGCACACGCCTTAGTCTGCCGCTCTATTTCCATTATGTGATGACCTCGATCAGCTTGCACGATGTTGTCACGGGCATGATCAAAAGCCTGGCCTTTGCCACCATTGTCGTTCAGGTCGGATGTCTGGAGGGATTGCGGGTGCGTGGGGGAGGCGATGCAGTGGGCCGTTCCACGACTACCGCAGTCGTGCGATCGACTTTCCTAGTCGTCGTTGCAGACGCTGTTTTCACTGCGATTTTTTACTTTATAGGAAAAGTGTGATGGCAATCATCTCTGTTCGCGATCTGGTGGTGGAATACGATGGCCGGCGAGTGCTCGACGGTTTGAACCTGGACATCAAGCAGGGCGAGATCATGGTACTGCTGGGGGGCAGCGGCTCCGGAAAAAGCACATTGCTGCGGCAAATTCTTGGCCTCTCGCAACCAAAGTCAGGCAGCATCTCGGTCAAGGGCACGGACATAACCCGCTGTTCGCAAGCGGAATTGAACAAAACCCGGCGCTCGATGGGAGTGGCTTTTCAAAGTGGAGCTTTGTTCAACTCCCTATCCGTTAAGGAAAATGTCGCCCTGAACCTGCGTGAGCACACGCGACTCGCTCCCGCCATTGTTGACTTGATGGTTTGGATGAAGTTGGCGGTGGTCGGACTGGCACAATTCGGAGACCTGCATCCGCAGGAACTCTCAGGCGGCATGAAGAAACGTGCGGCCGTTGCGCGGGCACTCGCGCTGGATCCTGAGATCTTGGTGCTGGATGAGCCCTCCGCTGGCCTTGACCCTATTGTCGCAGGCGAACTGGACGAACTCATCTTGTTTCTGAAGGAGGCGCTTCAGATAACGGCGCTTGTCGTTACCCATGAACTAGCCAGCGCCTTCCGCATCGCGGACCGGATTGCGATGCTGTTTGATGGCAAGCTGCTTGCGGTGGGAACAAAAGAAGAGATCAAAGCAAGCAGGGATCCGCGCGTCAGAAAGTTTCTCGACCGCGCCGCTGACAACCCGGTGCATGCGCCCGCGATGGCCGCTTACTTGGAACAATACGTGCAGAATCAGGAGGCGGAGTCGTGAAAACGGAAGCAAAAGTCGGCCTTTTTGTCCTGAGCTCCTTCGCGGTGCTCGCGTTTACTGTGATCTACCTGTTACATGCGCAGTTCGGGGGCAGCACTGTGCCGTATCGCACGTACCTGCATTATGCCGGCGGACTTCAGCCTGGAGCTTCTGTGCTGTATGGAGGAATCAATGCAGGCAGTGTTACAGCTGTGCGGCCATGGGCTACGGACCCGACACAGATTGAGATTCTCCTGGAAGTCAAGCCAGGCACTCCAGTGAATGAGAAATCCATAGCCAAGCTGGGCCTCGTAAGCATTATGAATAGCGCCGCGCTGTCCATCACAACCGGAAGCAATGATGCCAAGCGGCTTCCTCCCGGCTCAATCATCGGCTCCCGCGAAAGTACCAGCTTGGACGAGATTGCGGGCAAGATGGCAACCGTCGCAGACAGCGCCAATGCGCTGATCACCCAGGCGCAGGGAGAACTTGGCGATATCAGCGGCAATGTGCACCATCTGCTTGCCAACCTGGATGCGATATCCGGGCCGCCAACTCAGAAAAAAGTTCAAGGAATTCTGAACAACATTGACCAGTTGCTCGCGGAAGAGCGCCCAAAGATTCAGCGCATCACAGAACAACTGGCGACGGTCAGCCGGCATGCGGATGACACCATTCAAAATGTGAACGGTGCCGTGACGGATGTGCATGCCCCGTTGCAAAAAGACCTGGTTGAATTGCAATCCACGATCAACCAGGCCAACGGCTTGCTGGAATCTATGCAAATCATAGTGCGGAGCAACGACTCTAAGATCGGCGACACGGTAGACAATCTGCGCGAGGCGACCGACAACCTCAATCAGTTCACCGATTCATTGAAGCAGCGCCCCTGGAGCATGATCCGCATCAAGCAGCCGCAGGACAGGCGCGTTCCGAAATAATGGTCCGCCAGAAGAGGAGAATCGACAATGAAGAAACTTTCAATAGCCCTTGGATTAGCCCTGGCGCTCTTGCCTGCTCTTGCCGGCTGCCATAAAGTGAGGTATCCCGCTTACTACACGCTCAATTTGCCGCCTGCGCCGGATCCGCCTGCCCAGGAAAAGCAGACCTCGATAGCGGTGCGGGAATTCCAAGCGCCGGCGTATGTGCGGCGAGGACCTATTGTTTACCGCAGCAGCCCGGAGGAAATCGGCTTCTACGAATATCACCGCTGGGCGGCAGATCCGCGCAAGACTGTGACCAGCGCAGTCGTCGACGATCTGCGCGCCAGTGGTCAATTCTCTATGGTCTCAACGTATGACGGGCGTCGCGATATCGAGTACGTTTTCAGCGGAAAACTGGAAAAGCTGGAGGAAGTGGACTACGACGGCCGGGTTAAGGTGGAAGTTGCACTGTCCGCGCAGATCACCAAAGTCTCCACTGGAGCAACTGTCTGGAGCAATAACGTTTTCGAAGTTGGAAAGGTCTCGCAACGGACGGTGCCCGGAGTTGTGGCGCAGATGAACCATACAATGGAGCTAGCCATGAACAAGCTGCTCTCTACGATTCCGGCCCCTCTGCCGGCTGATAAATAATATGAGCGCGTGAACTGAGGTTCCTGGGGCCTCAAAAAACTCCATATCACACGATGTACAGATCATTACCATTGCGACTTGCCCGGCTTCCGGTGCGGCGCTCCCCTGCGTATCATCTGTCACGATCTGTTTCTCGGCAAGAGCGACAAACTCAAAGCAATAACGAACCCCTACATTGTGCCGACGGAAGGGCTGCTGCCCAACAATGGGCAGCGCGATAGCAACGAGTGGAGGCTGCCGGCCAGAAAACGGCAACCCGTTCGTTCTTTATTTTGACTGGAACACTCGGTATTACAACGCACATGCCCACTTCTCCTGAAGGTCATTATTAGTTACTTGATCGATTAGTTACTTGATCGTTGGTCGGGCGATCCTTGGCGGCAGCGCATCGCAGTTTGGCATGGTTATTGCTCTTCTTCTAGCTTGGAGAGAAAAATCATGAATCGCCAAGACAAATCGTCCGCAGACCCAGTGCTTAGATCGCTTTTGGTCAGGGGGAGCCTGGCTCTCCTGGTCCTATTGGTATGGCTACTAGCGAGTGCCAAAGGCCAGAGCCAACCTAAAAATGCGGTCGCAAGTGCTTCCATACATGTCACGCATGTTCTGGGATTCGAAGATGTGCGGCGCAATGCCGGCGGAGAACTCTCAATTCATGACGACGAGCTGAGTTTTCAGGGACACAAGATTCCAACTGCACTAGTAAGCATAAGCTCTATTCAAAACATCTCCCTTGACGAGCAAGACAAACAGGTCGGCGGCGTGTCGATGATGATGGGCAAAGCTGCACTCCCGTATGGGGGAGGCCGCGTGGTAAGCCTCTTCTCACACAAGAAGTATGACAGTCTCACCATTGAATATCTCAACAGCAACGGTGGTTTTCACGGCGCCATCTTCCGTCTGGCCAAAGGAAAAGGCGAGGCTTTCAAGAATGCCCTGATTGCACACGGCGCACAGATCTTCCGATCGGAAGATCCGGCCCCAGCACAAAATGCGCCCCAGGAGTCCCTGGAAAGACAGAAATGGAGTGTGCAGGTAGACAGAGTCGATCCTGGCGGCACAACCCTTGATCCGTGTTTCTCGGATGCGATTTACGAGAACCTCATGCAGCAGTTGTCGAGGTCAAAGCGCTTCAAAGATGTATTGCGCAGCGGTGACCGGAATGCCAATGATGTTTCCGGGGTGCTTGTCCTCAAGACAATCGTTGAAAAGTACTCTCCAGGCAGCGAAACGCGACGGGCAGTAACGACAGTGACTGGAGCAACCAAACTGAAGGTTCATATCCAGTTGGTCACGCGCAGCGGCAGCGTCGTGCTGGATGGCGCCGTTGAAGGGAATGTCCGGTTCATTGGCGACAATCTGAGGGCCACGAACAAAGTGGCAAACAATACAGCAAAAATCCTGAAACGGTCAACCTTGCCGGCAGGGCTAGATCCGCAACAAACAGCTTCTATTAAGGAGGCAATAGGGACGATATGAGCGCGTGTTGGGTTGAGATTGCCACGACCATATATGTTTGACCCAAAGCTCCTTCATTTGAGGAGGACCAAAGTGCTGCGAAAGCTCTCACCACTATGGCTGAGCCCCTTCGACGTATGAATGGAGCCCTTCGGCAGCACCCTGACCTAGATTTGTTAATTTAACAGGCGCGCTGTTTTCAAATCGTCCGTGGAGCTCGCGGTTTCTCAGGTAACGTAGAAGATTGTTGAGGCGCAGGAACTCCGACGATTCGATTTTCTGTTCTGATATCCGTGTGACCGTTTTGTGACCAACCGGCCCTCATCCGACCTCACCGATCCTTACCAATCTATGGCTTGGAATTCCTGCAAGATCAGCAAACTTACGGTTATCGTGGAGTTTAGAAAATTGGGAGGGGGACTTAAAATCCGCAAGGCTTTTGCATGCGGGCAAGTGTTCCAAAAGGGTGCTCCTAACTCCCTTAGCTAAGTCGCTGATTCATCACGTTTCTTAGCCGCGTAACTGAGCGTTTCTAAACCAGATGATTTAGGAACAACGAAGACAAGTACTCATTGACGTTCTTGTTTCGTGTTCTTGATGTCGTGGTCAGTGATCGTATTGCTGTCAGAGCGACGCAAGAGACTCAGCGGTACGTTTCCTCGAGTTTTATGCCGAAACCCTTCTCGTCTACTTCATTTGGGAATATCCTCAGCTTTGGCTAGATCCTTCCATGTCACCATGATAAATCCATAGTCGTGGAGGAACTTCTGAAAATCCGGGCTTTGGACCATGTCAAAGTCCAACTGTCTCCACGCTGCTCCCCAGTCAGGATGGTCTCGGGTAGCGCCTCGCATTTCGTCATCATCGTAGCCGAGATGCACAATGAGTTCATAGACGCCAGGCGGCAGAGCAGCCAGAGTTTTCTCATACCAGTTATTCCAATCTTTCGGAGCTATGCCTGGGTCAATTCCAATGACCCGCTGCACTAGACTTTCACTGGCATCCAGCTTTGTCCCGGCCGGAATCTTGTAGTCGCCCACCAGAATTGGCATATTATATTTGCGGCCGGCGCTCTGGTAGACGCGAAAGAGATCGAGCGATCCCACCAGCGCAGTCATGTGAGTATCGAGGTGAGATAGCGCGACTCCAGCTTTCAACGCGCGATCCACCTGGGCCTGTAGTTCGATGTCTACTTCGGATGGCTTCGCCTGTCTTGCCACGATCGTTTCGTCCATCGGCATGTATCCCTGTTCGTCCAGCAGGCTTGGAACTTTCTCTCTTCCTGTGATCGGGCGCCAGCGATAGTCGGACCATTCACTGTTCAGCGCCAAATGGATCCCAAGGTCCGCGTTCGGGTGAGAATTGGCGAAGCGGACGACCTCTGGAAACCACGGACAAGGTACCAGGATGCTACTGGAAGTGATCCAGCCGTTCTCCAGTGCTTCAAACGTGGCCCGATTCACCGAATGGGACATTCCCAGATCGTCCGCGTGGATGATGAGTAGGCGCGCAGTGGCGGGATACCCCAGTCGCTCCTGCACACTCGGATGGAGCGGCGGCAATGGCGGGTTACTCTGCGCGGAGGTATTCGGATTTTGTCCAAAAACGCCGTACGCCAAGGTCGTGATGAGCACGAAAATCAAAAGGATGCGATACATAAGCCCCTGATATCTACGGTTTGTGTGCCACGCTCTTTGGCTGTTTCTCTGGCGCGGCCGAGAGCGCAAGGGTCTGTTTAATTACGTTCCATCCGCCGAACTCGATAGCAGCCTGCACGTTCTGCAATTGCCCCGCTTCATACAGCGCAGTTACGGTCTTCGATTCGCCGGGAAGAAGCTCAAAATAGTTGTCATCCCAGAGCACTGGCAGAATCTCCAATCCGTTTGCCTTGTTGAAGACCTTTAGCACGACATTAAATGCAAGGCTCTTGGACGGATTGCTTACATTGACCTTAATGCCGGATCCAGGAGTATTGGCTGCACTCACCTTTAGTTTCACCATTGGCAGGCTGTTCAGTTGCGTCAGGTCCTCATAAGTCGGCGAGGGCGTGTATTCAAATGTTGTAGCTGCCCAGTCGAACGTGGAATATTTCGCCGGCAACCAGTAAAAGTTTGAAGTCTGCGTCCGGCCATGATCGTCCTCAAGTCGCAGTCGCACGAATGAAGTACCTGTCTCCTCGCCAAACTCCGGAATGGTGAACAGCTTCTGACTGCTGTCCTCTGCGGTATCTACTGCCATCTTCTTGGAAAACTTTTTTTGCAAGTTGAAGTCATACAGTTCCGCGGTGGCCTTAAGGCCGTGAATCGGTTGCTGAAGACCATTTACCACAACGACGCTCCGGTCGTCATACGAGAACTGAATATGAACTGGCTCATTGGCTTTGCGCGCGCCAAAGAATCCGCCAGCCGGCTGCAAATAGTAATCATAGAGATGCCAGATGGTGGAAGGCCACGCATTGTTCAACATCCACTGAATCACTCCTGTCGACGTGTACTTGTTCCTCCGATAAGCCTCAAACATTGCGCGCTCGCCGTCATACGCCATTGCCTGTGCCTTCCGCAGATAGTCCGGCAAATCGGCAGCCTTGCCGTAAGTCGAGTCCATGGCATTGTTGAAGATGTGCAGGTCTTTGAATTCCTGGCTGCCAGCGTGATAGTTCCACACGTCATCGATCGGCCAAAGGTGGTCTTTGCCCAGCATCTTCGTGAGTGAATCCATGGTGGGGATGGCCGGTCCAGGGCTGGTTTCGGTATTAAATCCAAAAGCGCCGCCCAGCTTCAGAGTGTTCGCGGTAGGATTAAGCCAATACGATGGCGGAACATATTGGTATGGCCCTGTCATCTTCACTCCTGAGACACCTGTCACACTCGTAGGAGTTTGTGAAGCCGAAGAGATCGCAGGATTGGGCCAGTCTGTCTCTTTCAAAACGTCCAGATATTCACGTTCGACATCGGGCGGTGGAGGGTTATCACTTCCATAAAGCCATACCAGCAAACTGGGATGGCTGCGGAGCCGGAGAGATTGGCTGCGCAATGACTCCACGGCAACCTGGTGATTTTCCGGCTGCCACTTATCCCACTCTTCCCAAATATCACAGCAACACCAGCCGGCCATTACCAGGATTCCTTGTTCATCGGCCAGATTGAAGAATTCCTCCGTCTCCATCTTGCCTTCCAGGCGAATGGTGTTGAGATGAAGGTGCCTGACGTATTGGAATTCTTGGCGCAGACGATCCTGATGCTGGCGAAGTAGCATGTCTTGCGACCATCCGCCGCCGCGGATGAGCAGCCGCTTGCCATTGATCTTGAAAACGCGGTTCTGCTGCTCGTCCAGTTCTGACATGATTTCACGTATGCCAAAGCGCTTGCTCACTGAGTCAGAAACTTGCCCATTGACCAGGAAGTGCAGATCAACCTTATGCAGTTTGGGGGACCCCATCTCGTAGGGCCACCATAACTGCGGATGCTCGACATTCAATTCCGGGAAACGATCGCCGCTGAAGCTCACATTCTTTGTTTCTCCAGCTGCGAGTTCCACCGGCTGCTGGACATAGGCTTTGCCAAATGACGCCTTGAGAATGCCTTGTACCGGTTGATCGGTGGCATTAGCAGCTTGCACGGAGAGCGTCAGCGCGGCCTTTTCCAGGCCAGGCGACACCTTGCTGCTGACATAGGCGTGCCGCAAAGACACTGGACCACTTGCCATCAAATAAACTTCTCTCCACAGGCCCATGCCCTTGTCCGGAGGCATGGGGTTCCAATCAACCCAGTTGATGGCCAGGTCTTTGGGCTCCGGCGCAAAGGTTTCGACTGCCAGCGCGTTCCTTGCTCCGGGCTTTAATGCTCGCGAAATATTGAACTCAAATTCGCG
Organism: Candidatus Angelobacter sp.; assembly: GCA_036497385.1. GTDB lineage: Bacteria > Acidobacteriota > Terriglobia > Terriglobales > Acidobacteriaceae > Angelobacter. Next base: position 27,907 of record DASXJO010000857.1, read on the forward strand.
ATAGGCGCCGGCCATCTGAGCTGAATCAGCAATCTGTTTGCCGTTGAGCCACACATTGGCGCGATAATTGATCCCCGCAAAATGAAGCCAGACATTTCGGTTGTGAAAATTGGCAGGCAGAGAAAATTCCGTCCGATACCACCAGGAGCACTTGAACGGACTATCATCCGGCATGGGCTGGTGGGCAAAATTGGTAGCAATCGGATAGGTTGTGCCCGGAATGGAACGCAGATTCATGCCAAAGTAGGGATCCGGATAGGTTTTGTCCGCCACCAGGGCGGCCATGACTGTGCTGGGTACCTGCGTGGGGTGCCGTCCGACTGGCTTGAACGTCGGCGAAGAAATCTGCTCGCCCTTTTCCGTGGTTTTGCACGACGACTGCAACGTCCAGCCCTGCTGCAGTCTTACTTTTTCCGGCGTGCGAAGCTGTTTTTGTTGCAACCCATGGCTTGGAAGCGTAGCTACAAAAAAAAGTAAAATTGCCGACGCGTAGTGGAGACGATGCATAGCATCCTATCGAGCGCGGCAGCCGGAGAAACTTCTTGATTCTGCTCCGGTGCTCTATTAAAACGTTTTAGTTAATACAAATGAAATCGCATTGTCAAGAGGGAAGATGGAGGCCCCCGCAAAATAGCTTTCAGCTACAATCGAGCCCGCAAATGAATCGTCAAAAAAAGAACGGCCGGAACACAACTCTCAGAGACGTCGCCCAGCAAAGTGGATTTTCCTCGGCCACGGTTTCCATTGTGTTAAATCAAGCGCCGCTGTCGCGCTATATTCCGGAGCAGACCCGCACCCACATTGAGCAGACAGCCAGGAAATTGGGATATCAGCCTAACCTTCTGGCTCGCTCACTGCGCAGCCGGAGGAACCGCATTCTCGGCGTTCTGGTTTTCGACCTTTCCGATCCATTTTGTACACCCATACTCAAAGGCATTGAGAACACGGTTTATCAGGCTTCTTACCTTTCGGTACTGGCGGACGCACAGAGCGAGTGGTCGCGTTTTGAGCGTCATCTTGAGATCCTGCTGGGGCAGAGAGTGGAGGGGCTCATCGTAATCGCAAACTGGATATTGGCAGATATTAATCTGTTGGCCGACATTGAAAAGCATGACATTCCAACAGTCATTATCGGTCGCGATCTGCAGCGTACTTCCGTGCATTCAGTGCTCGTTGACAATGAAGCCGGAGGGTACATGGCACTGCAGCATCTCCATTCAATCGGCCACCGAAAAATTGCTTTTATACGCGGGCCTAAGCTGCTGCCTGACAGCGGACGTCGTTGGAACGGGGTTCGCTCGTTTGCGCGGTCAGTCAAACTCGAAATCGACTCGCGGCTTGTGGTGGACCTCCCCGATCTGCGCACGCCCAACTCCGGTTTTGAAGCGGGTATGAAAGCTACAGACGAGCTGCTACGCCGCCGTAGGCAATTTACCGCGATCATGGCTTTTGATGATATGACTGCTCTCGGGTGCATGCGGACGCTGGCCCTTGCCGGCATTAAAGTTCCAGACAAATGCTCGGTCATCGGCTTCGATGACGTTTCCCCGGCGACCCTCACTGTACCTGCTCTCACCACCGTTCGCCAGCCGATGGAAGCCATGGGAGATGTTGCCGCGGCCATGATTATTGATTCGCTCCGAGCCGGACCGGAAATCCCCGATGCCGCTGCGGAAATCCGCAAGATGTCTCCTGAGCTGGTTGTGCGGGAGTCCACTCGTCCCATCTCCTGAAGAATTCTGCGGCCCCCGATTCAAACACTTGACAAAGCCTATTAAAACGTTTTAAAAGGATTTCCTCAGGGCGAGTGTCCCTTTCAGGGAGGAATCCAAATGGCAATAAGCAAGGTCGCGCTTCTCACCATTTCTCTCTTGTTTTGTTTAACGCTCCCAATAATGGGACAGGAAACCACAGGTACCATTCTGGGGACAGTCACCGATTCCTCAGGAGCGGTCCTTCCCGGCGCAGCTGTCACGATCACCAATACAGACAAGAATGCGGTGATCCGAAAGCTGAACAGTAGCAAAGACGGCAGCTTTGTCGCTCCACTGCTGCCCATTGGACATTACTCGGTTACGGTGGAAGCCAAGGGCTTCAAGGCTGTTACCAGGAGCAATATCGAACTGAATATACGCGATCAATATCGAGTGGATTCAGCTCTGTCGCCTGGCAGTGTGGCGGAAAGCGTTACCGTGGAAGCGGACGCACTCCAGGTAGATACCCAATCAGCTACCGCTACCGGCCTGATCAGCGGTACACAGATTCGTGAACTATCGCTCAGCCAGCGTAACTATGAAGAATTGGTGGCGCTCACGCCCGGCGTTTCTTCCGGAGTGTCGGACAATATCTTCGTTGGCGTGGAGACTCCCGGCGGCGGAACCAACGAGATAGATTTCTCCATCAACGGAAATAGATTTTCCCAAAATAACTGGACCATTGACGGAGCGGACAACGTAGATCGCGGCGGCAATTTCAGCTTGTTGAACTATCCCAGCGTCGACGCCATTGCGGAGTTCAAAATCCTCAGGAGCCTATACGGCGCGGAGTCCGGCCGCGGGGCCGGAGGCGAGATTGATGTGGTCACGCGGTCTGGAACCAATAAGTTCCACGGGGGACTCTATGAATTCCTGCGCAATGACAAGCTCAACGCTAACTCTTACATCAATAATCAGGCGGGGATTGAACGCGACCCGCTTCGTTACAACGACTTTGGCTGGACATTTGGCGGGCCGTTATTCATTCCGCATGTCTACAACGAAGCCAGGAACAAAACTTTTTTCTTTTATTCTGAAGAGGTCCGGCGGATCGTAACTTTTACCACCTTCAATGCCACGGTTCCCAATCAGGATGAGCGCAACGGCATATTCGCCAATCCGGTTTGCACAGCGTATGACAGTTCCGGAAATTGTCTGAACCCCACAACCACCATCAGCCCGGGATCCTTTAATCCCGCGGCATCTGCTTATCTCAAAGATGTTTTTTCCAAATTCCCGCTTCCCCAGGACCCAACCACGGACCAGTTGGTCGTGAATGGCAGAAACCAATTCAATTACCGCCAGGAAATTATCCGGCTGGATCACATCGTCAATAACAAAGTGAATTTGATCGGGCGCTGGATTAATGATTCCATCCCCACCATCAATCCTGCAGGATTGTTTTCTCAGGCCAACGTGCCGGGATTTGCCACTACGAATACCCGCTCGCCCGGTAAGAATTTGCTTGTAAAAGGCACAATCGCGGCAAGCTCCAACTTGCTAAATGAAGTGGGCTATGCGTGGTCGTATGGAGCTTTACTCTCCAGCCCGATTGGGCTGAATACGTTTGCTAATTCACCTGATGTGGCCGCAGCGGTTGCATTACCCTTCACCCCCACACTCCAGAGAATTCCAAATTTGAATTTCCAGAATGGCAACGGCTCCGGCCTGTTTGGCTTTGGCCCGTACACCGATGTGAATCGCAATCACAACTGGTTTGACAATCTCACATGGGTCCGCGGCCATCACACTATGAAATTCGGCTTCAGCTATCACCGATATCAGAAAAACGAAAACGATGCGGGAGCCAATCCCAGCAACGGACAGTTCACGTTCTTCGGCACTGATCCTAATGGCGATTCGACATTCCAGCAGGAGTGGGCCAGCTTCCTGCTTGGCAATGTGAGCGAGTTCCGGCAGACCAAGCTGGATATTGCAACCAAAATACGGCAGCGGTCTCTCGACTTTTATGCCCAGGATGAATTTCACGTACGTCCGAATTTCACGCTTACTTATGGAGCGCGTTTCACGCATTATGGCCAGCCCTTCGACGCAGAAAATCGGAATACCGGCTTCTCTCCGGCAGCTTTTAATCCAGCGCAGGCCCAGCAAATAGATCCAGCCACAGGCCTGCTTGTTCCTGGGACAGGCGTGCCGTTGAACGGCGTTATTATTTCCGGGCAGAATTCCCCGTTCGGCCGCGCTGTGGCAAACCAGCAAACTGTGAATGTCGCACCGCGTGTTGGTATTGCGTGGGATCCGTTCGGCAAAGGCAAGACATCTGTCCGTACGGGCTTTGGAGTTTTCTATGATTCTCCGGCCGTCGGCTTCGTGGAGAACAATCTCTTCTCCAATCCTCCATTTGTAGGCAATGTGACTATCACCAGCACCAGCTTGAACAATCCGGCATCGATTCCAGCTGAGGTTGATCTGTCACCCCAGGCCCTCAAAGGAGTACAGACGAACTGGAAGCTTCCTTATACCGAGCAGTGGAGCCTCGATATTGAACAGCAGCTGCCGCATCAATTTCTGTTCGATATTGGTTACTACGGGTCGGCAGGACACCATTTGCTCGGCATTGTGGACATCAATCAGCCGGCGCCAGGCGCCTATGTTGCCGCAGGCATCCCTGTGCCCAGCAACGACAATCCCGATGCGGTAACACAACTTAACTTTGTGCGCCCATTCCCGGGCTTCGGGGCAATCAATTTGTCTTCGACCGCATTTGATTCCAATTACCATTCGCTGCAAATGAGCCTGCAAAAGCGGCTCAAGGGCGGTTCTCTCATCAACTTCAATTACACGTGGTCGCACGCGCTCACCGATGCAGGCAGTGATTTTTCCACGCCTCAAAACAATGCCGACATTCATTCCGACTACGGTCCGGCCACCTTTGACCGCCGCCATATCTTCAATGCCAATTTTGTTTGGGTGTTGCCGTGGCTCAAGTCACAGCAGGGCTTTGTTGGACACACGTTGGGCGGCTGGGAGTTCTCCGGAATCGTGACCTACAATTCCGGCTTGCCGCTGACTGTGACCGGAATTTCAGCCGACCCAGCCGGGCTGGGCCTGCTGGATCCGAACACGAATGCTGCCGCACGTCCTGACCAGATCAGCGATCCCAATAAGGGAGCGCCGCACACGGCGGCACAGTGGTTCAATACTGCCGCATTTACTGACGTGAATCCGGCAAATTTACGGCCCGGCAATGCGCCACCCGGCAGCATCAAAGGACCGGGAATCCAGCGTTATGACCTCTCATTGTTCAAAAATATGAAGCTGACAGAGACGGTCGGAATGCAGTTCCGCGCCGAGGGATTCAACGTGTTCAATCACACCAACTTCCAGGACATTGACTTAAACCTGTTCAGCAGCACGTTTGGCCAAGTAGTGGGCACACACAATCCGCGCATCGTACAACTTGGATTGAAGTTGAATTTCTGATTTCTGGAAACAGCTTTGATTGTGTTGAATTTGATGTGTTGAAAAAGGGCCGTGAGGCTCTTGAACAGAATGGCCGTACTCCATGGCAACCTCAATGACAAGCGGCGATAGGAAGTCCGGCGAGCTCCGCAGAACGCTGACTCTCTGGAACCTGATCATCTACGGCATCATCGTGGTGCAGCCCACAGCCCCCATGCCGAGCTTCGGGGTGATCAGCAAAGAAGCGCATGGACACGTGGTCACGGCGCTTCTCATTGCCATGGTGGCCATGCTGTTTACCGCGGTCAGCTATGGAAAGATGGCGCGTGTCTATCCCAGCGCCGGCTCCGCTTACACCTACGTGGGTCGCGAACTCCATCCGGCACTGGGCTATCTCACAGGCTGGAGCATCACCATGGACTACCTGCTCAATCCTTTAATCTGCATCATCTGGTGCAGCAAAGCGGCGGGAAACGTGGTCCCGGAAATTCCCTATGTTGTATGGGCAATTGGTTTTGCTGCGCTCTTCACTTTTTTGAACTTGCGAGGCGTAAAAACTTCTGCGCGCATCAATGAAACTCTGGCCGCAGCGATGGCGATCGTGATCGTGCTTTTCTTGGTTGCGGCTATTCGCTACCTGATTCACGCGGCACATCCATCGGCCGGCTTTTTTACTCATCCGTTTTACGATCCCGCCACGTTCTCGCGACCGGCGGTGCTCACCGGAACGTCTATCGCTGTGCTTACATATCTTGGCTTTGACGGCATCTCTACCCTTTCAGAAGAGGCAGAAAATCCTCGGCGAAACATTCTTCTCGCCACCGTTCTGGTGTGCCTGATCACGGGTGTCTTGGCTTCGGTGGAAGCATACGTGGCGCAGCTAGTCTGGCCGTCAACTGATTTTCCTGACGTGGATACGGCATATGTGTATGTTGCCGGACGCGCCGGCGGTGCAGCGCTCTTTCAGATTGTCAACGTAACGCTGCTCGTAGCGAACATTGGCTCCGGGATGGCCGCTCATCTGGGAGCGGCCCGCCTGCTCTATGGCATGGGGCGTGACGACGCTATCCCCAAAAAGTTTTTCGGTCGAATTGAGCCAAAACACGGGGTACCGCGCAATAACGTGATCTTCGTCGGGGTGCTCGCGTTGCTTGGAGCGCTGGTGCTCAGCTATCAGCTTGGTGCTGAGCTGCTGAACTTCGGCGCGTTCATCGCGTTCATGGGAGTGAATGCGGCGGCATTTACTCATTATTTTGTTCGCAAGCAGGAAAGAACAGCCGCAAATTTTCTTGTGCCCGTGCTGGGATTCGTAGTCTGTCTGGTGATCTGGTGGAACCTGCGCTGGCAGGCGAAGACGGCGGGCGTTATCTGGCTGGCAGTGGGAATTTTGTACGGCATTTATAAGACAAACGGTTTTCGTAAATCGCTTTCCTTTGATGTGGCTTCGGAATAGGGACCAAAGATGGCATCGTCAATTTTGGGAGTAGATATCGGCGGCACCAAGGTCGCGGCCGGGCTTGTGAATGATGCCGGTGAGATCCTCTCCCATGTTCGTGTTCCTATGATGGCCAGCGGCAGCGGGGAAGAGGGCTTTGATAGCGTTTCCAGGGCAATCGACAAGGCCATGGAGTCCAGCGCTGCTCAGGTGCGAGCGATCGGAGTCTCATCACCAGGCCCACTTGACCCGCGGCGCGGAGTGATCCTCAACAGCCCGAACCTGCCTTGCTGGAGAAACTTTCCTCTTCTTGACGCGATCGAGCAGAAGTATGGCCTTCCAACTCGGGTGGAAAATGACGCCAATGCTGCGGGATTGGCCGAAGCTATCTGGGGAGCGGGCGCGGGTTATCAGTGTCTCTTTTATGTCACGATGGGGACCGGAGTGGGTACGGCGATCATCCAAAACAAGCGCATTTATCACGGACGCACTGGCTTGGCGGCCGAAGGCGGTCACATGACCATTGATCTGAATGCGGCTGTAGGCTGTGGCTGCGGCAAACGTGGCTGCCTCGAGAGCATGGTCTCCGGTCCGGCGATCGCCAGGCGCGGCCGTGAGCATCTCAGCCGATCATCTGGTAACGGCAACGCATCGCGAGTTGCGAATCTTGATTTGCTTACTACAGAGGCAATCTTTGAAGCCAGCGAGGCCGGTGATCTATTGTCAGCCGGGGTCATTCAAGAGACCACTGACATACTGGCTCTGTGGCTGGGCAACATCATTGATTTACTAGAGCCGGATGTGATCGTGTTGGGCGGAGGCGTGGGGGCCAGACTATCAAGCTGGCTGCCTAAGATTCGAGCTGGCATTCCGGGCTGGACCATCAATCCGCGGTCTCACGAAATACCTTTATTGCCCGCCCGATATCGCGCCGACTCTGGTCTGGCCGGTGCCGCTGCACTCTGGCTTCCGAATGTTGCTTTGAACCAGGCAGTTTCGCAAGCGAGTAGCCACTGACTTATGTCTAGGATCCGACAATTTACCAGTTCCATGCTGAATGAGATTTTTGAGCAGCCCAATGCCGTCCTGCAAACTGCTTTAGCTTTTCAGTCAGCCGGGTTCTGGGGCAACAGCTTTGAAGGCGCGCACAAAATAGCATCCGTGTTATTGGGTATCAAACGAATCCTGATTACCGCTTCCGGCACCAGTCGCCACGCAGGCATGGTGGGCAGCATCATGTTGGAATCATTGATAAGGATTCCCGTAAGACTGGACTACGCCAGTGAATTTCAGCATTCGCCAGTAGGCATGGGACCGGAGACGCTGGTGATTGTGATCACCCAGTCCGGTGAAACGGCTGATACTCTGGCTTCGCTGCGAAAAGCCAAAGCAGCAGGCGCTCTTGTGGTAGCGATGTCGAATGTAGCCAACTCGTCGATCATGCGTGAAGCGGATGCGCAGGTTGAAACCAAGGCAGGTCCAGAACTGGCGATTCCGTCAACTAAGGCATTCACCGCTCAAATGACGGCACTGTACTTATTCTCGCTGTGGATGGCCGAGCTGGCGGGCGGCATCTCCCGGAATAGAGCGGAGGCAAAAGTGGCGGAGGTGCTGATGATTCCGGAAAAGCTGAATACGGTTCTTGAAGCAGACCCCACAATCTTTGAAATCAGCCAAAAGTACGTGCAAATGAATGACTTCCTTTTTGCAGGGCGCGGCATTCACTATCCCATTGCCATGGATGGCGCGCTGAAACTGAAAGAAGTGGCTTACGTTCATGCCGAAGGGTTTCCGCTGGGCGAAATGAAACACGGCCCGCTCGCAATGATCGATGAAAGCGTAGTCTCCGTCATCCTGCTCACTTGCGATCCCACCGATCCCGAATCAGTGGTTCGCTATGAGAAGAGCCTGACTACCACGAGAGAAATAAAAGAGCGTGGGGGCAAAATCATTTCCATCGCCTGCCAAGGCGACAGCGAGGCCGCTGAAGTTGCCGACGATACTTTATTCGTTCCTGCAACATCGGAATTGCTGCTCCCAATCCTCGAAATAGTGCCTCTCCAATTGCTGGCGCACTACATAGCGTCCCTTCGTGGGAACGATGTTGACCGGCCACGTTCGCTGGTCAAATCGGTGATAAGCGAGTAGAGCACCGCATATACCTGTATCTGCAAGTTGCTTCCGGCGAAGACCCGAGTTGCGCAGTTAGCATTCCGGTTCGATGAACAATTGTTCCCGAATCATGTGATTTAGAAATGGATTCAGCGGCTCTAGACAGGCTTGGAATTTCAGCTACTTAGCACCGCGGTTCTGATGAGGTTTTTGGAACGGATAGAAGGAGTGTCTCAAAGCTTGCAAAATGCCACACCATGAACTCCAGCACCGACATCTTAAGTCGGTATCAGATTTTCCACCGCACGAGCGTGCCATTCGCAATTAGGTGTTCAAAGTGCTGCCGCAGTTTTACCGGCATGTCGCCGCCCGTAAATAATGCTCCCAACTCCAGATTCCGTAAAAACGCGTCGTCCGTTAGGTTTGCGCTCGAGAGCAGCGCTTGATCATCGACGACCGCGGCCTTGGCATGCAGTTTACCTGGCTTGCCGAATTGGTTAAGTTCCCGGTTCCCGAGCGGCCAGTAGAAGATTTCTGCTTTGCTTTGCAGGTCTGGAGGGAATGCATTCAGCGCATTGTGAGAGAGTTGATTCTGTGAATGAACTCCGAATTCAGAAGTAATCGGATGCGTACACTACGGCGAGAAGCCGCTGTAAGCGCTTCGGCCAGCCGTTTCATCTTGTGAGCGGCGAACGTGATGAGCAGAATCTCTCTCTGGGCCTTGCCAACCATGTCGTAAAGTGCCTGATCAATCCGCCTTGCCGGCATTCCGCCGGATAGGTTTGAAGCTTTATTGTGGGCGTCACGATTTTGGAACACAGATGCTTCAAAATACCGGTAATCTCGCTTTGGTGATGCGCGTAATGGGGCAAACCAGCACAAAGGCGGCAATGCAGTACCAACACCCAGACCTGGAACACATCAGGATGGCGCTGAACTTGGCCCGTGCCAAACCTGAGCAGGAAAGTCGGATCAACTGAAGATGCGTCACATTTTACGGCACAGTAACTAAACTATAAACATGGCAAGTGAAGATTTTGAAATGTGTTAGGCGATCTTAGAGCAGGTCGGCCTCCTGCCTTCTAAGCAGAGGGTCGCCCGTTCGAATCGGGCCGGGCCTACCATTTCCGCCATCACAGATTTTATTCTTTTTCTCGGCGTGCTATCGCTAGCGCGAACTTGTTGAAGCAGCGAGTTGCGCCTCCGACGCCACGCGCGCCAGGTCCGTATCCACCATCATGGCAACCAGCTCTTCCAGACTTGTGTTGGGCTTCCATCCCAGCACGGCTTTGGCCTTTGCCGGATTTCCTACCAGAACGTCCACCTCGGCGGGCCGCTCAAATTTCTTGTCGGTAGCAACATATTTCTCATAGTCGAGACCAACATGCTGGAAGGCGAGCCGGCAGAACTCGCGAACGCTGGTGCAACGGCCCGTGGCAACCACGTAATCGTCCGCTGTTTCTTGCTGCAGCATCATCCACATTGCCTCAACGTAGTCAGCGGCGTAGCCCCAGTCGCGCTTGGCTTCCAGGTTGCCCAGCCGCAGCTCGCTCTGCAATCCCAGCTTGATTCTCGCCACTCCGTCGCTGATTTTGCGAGTGACAAATTCAATCCCGCGCAATGGTGATTCGTGGTTAAACAGAATGCCGCTGCACGCAAACATCTTAAAGCTTTCACGGTAGTTGACGGTCATCCAATGGGCATAGAGCTTTGCCACGCCGTAAGGGCTTCGCGGATAAAAAGGCGTGCGTTCAGACTGGACTGGCTCCTGTATTTTGCCAAACATCTCACTGCTTGAAGCCTGATAAAATCGAATCGCAGGATTAGTAAGGCGGATTGCTTCCAATAAATTCACCGCCCCAATTCCGGTGGTCATGCCCGTTAGAACCGGCTGCATCCATGAAGTCGCAACAAAGCTCTGCGCGCCCAGGTTGTAAACTTCATCCACAGAAATCGCGGAAAGCAGCCGCGCAAGCGAGGAGAGGTCAGTTAAATCGCCCTCCATCAAATCCACTTGATTCTCAATGCCCAGATGGCGGAGACGCCATTGCGTGTCAGAAGATCGCCGGGCCAGCAGCCCGTACACTTTGTAACCTTTTTCTAAAAGGAGTTTGGACAAATACGCGCCATCCTGCCCCGTGACTCCGGTGATCAACGCTTTTTTGCTCATTCCAGCCTGTTCTCTCTAACAACGTGCACGATTTTACCTGACGCTTGTAGCACAGATCGAATGGACTACTTCGCTTTCGCCAGCTGCTCCATCTCTTTCTCGTCGATGACCTTCACGCCCAGTTCGCGCGCCTTGTCCAGCTTTGAGCCCGCCTCTTCCCCGGCGATCAAGTAATCTGTCTTTTTGCTGACCGCGCTGGAAACCTTTCCTCCGGCATCTTCCACCAGTTTCTTGGCGGCCTCACGTGAGTAATTGGCCAGCGTGCCGGTGATCACAAACGTCTTCCCTGCCAGCGCGGTACCACGCTGCTTTTTTTCTCCCTTGAAGTTCAAATACTTGCCCAGCCGCTTTACCAGGTCGCGATTGCGAGGTTCGGCAAAAAATTCCTGAATGCTATTGGCGATCCGCGGCCCCACTTCATCCACTTCCTGTAATGATTCCGGTGACGCGTTTATCAGCGCATCCATGGACCCGAAATGTTCCGAAAGAAATTTGGCCGTGCGTTCGCCCACAAAGCGGATTCCCAAGCCATAAATCACGCGTTCCAGCGGCAGCTTGCGGGATTGTTCAATTTCACGCAGCAGGTTCGCCGCTGATTTCTCTCCCACACGCTCCAGGCTAAGAAGTTTCTCCTGATTCAATTCATAAATGTCCGCCAGGTCTTTCACCAGTCCACGGCTGGAAAGCTGGTTGACCATGGATTCGCCCATGCCTTCAATATTCATCACAGAGCGCGCCGCAAAATGCAGAATGCTTTCACGCAGCTTGGCCGGGCAAGCGGTATTTACGCAGCGATGATCGGCTTCACCTTCCACACGCACCACGTGGCCGCCGCATTCCGGACACCGCTCCGGCATGTGAAATGTCTTGTGGCCGCGCGGGTGGTCTTTATCGAAAATAACTTTCACTACCTTTGGAATCACGTCGCCGCCGCGCTCGATCATTACCCAGTCGCCAATCTTTACTTCCAGGCGGTCAATCTCATCCTGGTTGTGAAGTGTGGCCCGTGTTACCGTTGTGCCGCCGATAAATACTGGCCTGAGCGCAGCCACAGGCGTGAGTTTGCCGGTACGACCTACCTGAACAAAAATGTCTTCTATCTGAGTGGTGCCGCTGCGCGCGGCATACTTGTAAGCAATGGCCCAGCGTGGCGCTTTTCCCGTAAAGCCCAACCGTTGTTGCGTTCGCATGGAGTTCACCTTGATGACCACGCCATCAATCTCATACGG